>NZ_JBEYYT010000172.1:0-18212 GCF_040645715.1 Spirillospora sp. NPDC046719
CTGGCGCGGCGGCTGCGGCGGCCCGTCCCGTACGGTTTCGTCGCCGCCGGCGGCCCGGCTCTGGACGAGGTGGTCGCGCGGCAGCGGCGGCGCGGCGCCGGGCGCGTGGTCGTGGCGTCGTACCTGCTGGCGCCCGGCCGGTTCCTGGACCGGATGCGGGCGTGCGGCGCCGACGCGGTGACCGCGCCGATCGGGGCGCACGACGCGGCCGCGAGGCTGGTCCTGCGCCGCTATGACGAGGCGCGGTCGCGCATGGGCGAGCCCGCCGGCGTTCAGTGACGCGCCTGCTGGCGCAGCCGGGCCTCCGCCTCGACCTGCGGGGTGACGACCCGTTCGCGCGGCGCCGTCCCCCGGTAGGAGGCGCCGCCCGCGGGGGCATCGTCTGAGGGAGCCTCGTCGGGTGCCAGGTCGGCGAACCGGTCGTCGTGGTGGGCGAGGACCCGCAGCAGCATCTCCCGGAACAGCCGCCGCTCGTCCGGTGACAGGGGTTCGAACAGGACCTCGTTGAGGCGGCGGCGCGCCTGGAGGCTCTCCTCCAGGAAGCCGTGGCCGTCCTCGGTGGCCTCCAGCGCGTAGCGCCGCCGGTCCGCGGGGTCGCGGCGGCGCCGGACGTGGCCGGCCTCCTCCAGCGCGTCGACGATCCCGACCAGGTCGCCGGCGTCCATGCGCAGCCGCTCGGCGACGTCGCGCTGCGACAGCGGCCCGGACCGCGCCACGCACCACAGGACGAGCAGGTGCGGCATCCGGGGCTGGCCGGGGAACATCCGCGCCCCGGCGCGCCGGACGAGGCGCACCGTCTCGTACATCAGGTAGGTGGGCGAGTCGTACATCGGGTCGTCCTGGTCCTTCACGTCCCGCTCCTCGAGATCGCTGGAACGTCCTATCTCTCTTGACGTGAGAGATAGGCTACTCCTACCGTTGGAAAGCCCAAAATATGGGCGCATATCTCCATCGGAGGGGAGGCCCCATGCCCGGCGGGGGACCCGCCGTCGAGGTCGACGGCCTGATCAGGAAGTTCGGCGAGGTGGAGGCCGTCCGGGGGATCGGCTTCACCGTGGCCCCCGGGGAGATCTTCGGTTTCCTCGGCCCGAACGGCGCCGGCAAGTCCACCACGATCAACATGCTCTGCACGCTGCTGAAGCCGACCGCCGGCACGGCGCGGGTCGCCGGCTTCGACGTGGTGGCCGAGCGCGACAGCGTCCGCCGCAACATCGGCCTGGTCTTCCAGGACCCGACGCTCGACGGCTACCTGTCCGGCGAGCAGAACCTGCGCTTCCACGCCGAGCTGTACGGCGTGCCGCGCGGCGTGACCGGCGACCGCATCCGCCAGGTGCTGGAGATGGTGGGGCTCTGGGACCGGCGCGCCGACCTCGTGCAGACCTACTCCGGCGGCATGAAGCGCCGCCTGGAGATCGCGCGCGGCCTGCTGCACTCGCCGCGGGTGCTGTTCCTGGACGAGCCGACCGTCGGGCTGGACCCGCAGACCCGCGCGTCGATCTGGGACTACATCCGGCAGCTCAAGGACGCCGAAGAGATCACCATCTTCATGACCACCCACTACATGGACGAGGCCGAGTTCTGCGACCGCATCGCGATCATGGACTCGGGGCGGATCGTCGCGCTGGACACCCCCGAGGCGCTGAAGGCGGGCGTCGGCAAGGACCGGGTCCGCATCCAGACCGCCGACGACGAGGCCGCGATCGCCGCGCTCCGGGAGCGGTTCGGCCTGGAGGCCGGCATGTCGGAGGGCGCCGTCGCGTTCCCGGTGGCCTCCGGCGAGGCGTTCGTGCCGCGGCTGTTCGCCGAGCTGGGCGTCCCGATCCGGTCGGTGAGCGTGTCCCGGCCGTCGCTGGACGACGTCTTCATGTCCTTCACCGGCTCGACGATCCGCGACGCCGAGGCCGGCTCCACCGACAGGATGCGCGTCATGATGCGTGCGGCGAGGAGATGAGATGACGAGTTCGACGCGGGCGGGCTCGCCCGAGGCGGCGGCGCCGGTCGCGGACGTGGTGCGGGTCCGGGTGCCGGAGCCGGGGCTGCGGCAGGACGTGCGCGCGGTGAAGATCGTCCTGCACCGGGAGCTGATCCGGTTCTGGCGCGACAAGCTGCGGATGGTGTCGGGGCTGGTGCAGCCGGTGCTGTGGCTGCTGGTGATGGGCACCGGCCTGTCGAACCTGATGGCCAGCGGCGGCGCGCACGGCGACATCGACCTGAAGACGTTCATCTTCCCGGGCGTGTGCGCGATGTCGGTGATGTTCACCGCGATGTTCTCCGCCGGGTCGATCGTGTGGGACCGCGAGTTCGGGTTCCTGCGCGAGATGCTCGTCGCCCCGGTCAGCCGCAGCTCGATCGTGATCGGCAAGTGCATCGGCGGCGCGCTGGTCGCGACCCTGCAGGGCGCGGTGATCGTCGCGCTGGCCGGGCTCGCCGGGGTCCCCTACGACCCCGTCCTGATCCTGGAGCTGCTGGGGCTGATGTTCCTCGGCGCGTTCGCGCTGACCGGGTTCGGCGTGATGATGGCCGCCCGGATCAAGCAGATGCAGTCGTTCTTCGGCCTCATGCAGATGGCGATGATGCCGATGATGTTCCTGTCCGGCGCGCTGTACCCGCTGAACGGCCTGCCCGCGTGGCTGACCGTGCTCACCCGGTTCAACCCGCTGACCTACGCCGTCGACCCGTTGCGGCAGGCGGTCTTCTCCCACCTGGACCTGACGCCGGCGCTGCGCCGCACCTTCGACCCCGGCGTCACCTGGAACGGGTGGGTCGTCCCGGTCTGGCTGGAGATCCTCATCGTGCTGGCCATGGGCTTCGGGCTGATGGGCGTCGCGATCATCGAGTTCCGCCACTCCGACTGACCGGCGCGCCGCCCGGACACCAACGGAAAACACCGCCGTCACCGTGCGTGATGCACCATACTGAGCCCGGCCACGGAGTGGATTCGGTCGGATGCGAAGGGTGATGGTGGACAGGTTGAACGGGCATCGGACGATGATGCGGGGGACGGCGGCGGCCGCCGCCGTCCTCGCGGCGCTGGCGGTCCCGGCGGTCACAGAGCGCCCCGCGCGGGCGGCGGACCGGACCGGAGCGGCGGCGGATCGCGCGGCCGGCGCGGCGGACGGCGCGCACCGGGGGCTGCGGATCACGCGGTTCCTGGGGGAGAGGCGGCTGCCGCACCTGATGAAGTTCCAGGGCACGACGGTCGGCGGCCTGTCGGGCATCGACCGGGACCCGCGCACC
The DNA here is from genome assembly GCF_040645715.1 of Spirillospora sp. NPDC046719. Lineage (NCBI taxonomy): Bacteria > Bacillati > Actinomycetota > Actinomycetes > Streptosporangiales > Thermomonosporaceae > Spirillospora > Spirillospora sp. NPDC046719. Next base: position 3,238 of record NZ_JBEYYT010000172.1, read on the forward strand.
GGCGACTGGTACATGATCTCCGACGACCGGTGGCGGTACGACCCGGCCCGCTTCTACACCGGGCGCGTGGACATCGATCCGCGGACGGGCCGGTTCGGCGGCGTGCGGATCAGCGGGGTCAGCACGCTGACCGGCCCGGACGGCGGGCCCTACCCGGGGTTCGGCAAGCCCCGCTCGGTCGACCCCGAGTCGATCCGCTACGACCCGGGCCGCCGCCGGGTGCTGTGGGGCAACGAGGGCGACCGGCCCGACGAGACGCACCGGGTGCCGCTCGCGCCGCTGACCGTCCAGTGGGCGGGCCGCGACGGCCGGTATCGCGGCCTGCTGCCGCTGCCGGCGGACCTGCGGCTCACCACCGGCCACCACGGGCCGCGCCGCAACTTCGGGATGGAGGCGCTGGCGATCGCGCCGCACACCATCGCCGGGATGATCGAGGGGCCGCGCTACGAGGACGGCCCGCTGCCGACGGTGCGGCACGGCGCCGCGACCCGGCTGACGCTGTGGAGCCCGCGCGGGAAGGTGCGGGCGCAGTACGCCTACCAGGTGGACCGGCTGCCCGCCGCGCCGGTCCCGGCGGGCGGCGTCGCCGACAGCGGCGTGTCGGAGATCCTGGCGATCGACGACCACCGCTACCTGGCGCTGGAGCGGTCGTGGCTGCAGGGGGTCGGCTACAAGGTCAAGCTGTACGAGTTCGACGTCCGCGGCGCGACGAACGTCCTCGCGCGGGGGAGCCTCGCGCAGGGCGGGGGGTACCGGCCGGTCCGCAAGCACCTGGTCGCCGATCTCGGCCGGTACGCCTCCCCGACGCAGAACCTGGAGGGGATGGGCTGGGGGCCGGAGCTGAGGTCGGGGGAGCGGACGCTGGTGGTGTGCTCCGACGACAACTTCGACGCCCAGGAGGTCACCGAGTTCCTGGCGTTCGCGGTCCGGGGCCGCTGAGCGCCGGACCGGACCCATACCTCGGACGAACGGCGACGCCCGCCGGATCACGGATGATCCGGCGGGCGCCGGTGTCGTGCGGGACGGTGCGTCAGACGGCGAAGTCCAGCAGCGGGCGGGCGTTGCTGGGGTGCCGCAGCTTGGACAGCGACTCCTTCTCCAGCTGCCGGATCCGCTCGCGGGTCAGCCCCATCGCCTTGCCGATCTCGTCGAGCGTGCGGGGCGTCCCGTCGTACAGCCCGAACCGCATCGCCATGATCTTGGCCTCGCGGGGCGACAGGATGTCCAGCGTGCGGCGCAGCTGGTCGGCCATCAGCTGGCGGTCGACCAGCTCGGAGGCCTCGGGGCTGTCGGTGTCCTCGATGAGGTCGCCGATGCGGGTCTCGCCGTCCTCGCCGATGGTGGAGTCCAGGCTGATCGGCTGGCGGCTGGTGCGCAGCAGCTCGCGGACCTGCTCGGGGCTCTTGTCGAGCTCGACGGCCAGCTCCTCGGGGGTGGGCTCGCGGCCGAGCCGCTGGTGCATGTCGCGCTCGACCCGGCTGAGCTTGCTCAGCATCTCCAGGACGTGCACGGGCAGCCGGATGGTGCGGGCCGAGTCGGCGAAGCCGCGCTGGATCGCCTGGCGGATCCACCACATCGCGTAGGTGGAGAACTTGTAGCCCTTGGAGTAGTCGAACTTCTCCACGGCGCGGATCAGGCCGAGGTTGCCCTCCTGGACGACGTCCAGCAGTGACAGGCCGCGGTCGGAGTACTTCTTGGCGACCGACACCACGAGCCGGAGGTTGGCCTCCAGCATGTGGGCCTTGGCGCGGCGCCCGTCGGCGGCGATCCACTCCAGGTCGGCGCGCATCCGCGGGGTGAGCTTCTCGGTCTCCAGCTTGTGCTCGGCGTACAGGCCGGCCTCGATGCGCTTGGCGAGCTCGACCTCCTGCTCGGCGGTGAGCAGCTGCCGGCGGCCGATGGCCTTGAGGTAGGTGTGCACCGAGTCGCCCATGCCGGTCGACTGGTCGTCCAGGTCGGTGGGGGAGTCGGCGGCCTCGACCTCGGTGACCTCGAAGCCCTCTTCGGGGACGTCGGCGTCGCCGGTGCCGGGCCGCGGGGCGTCGTCGGCGGCGGTCTTGGCGGTCTTGCGGGTCCGCCCGCCGGCCGTCTTGCCGCCGGTCGTCTTGGCGGCGCCCTTGCGGGCGGCGGCCTTCTTGGCGCCCGGGGTGGCCTGGGCGGTGTCGCCGCCGTCGTGGTCGGCGGCCGCGGCCATCTTGCGGACGGTGTCGGGCTCCCCGGCCAGGCTGATCCCGGCCTCCGACAGCTCGCGCAGGATCGAGCGGCCCTGCGCCGGGCTGAGGCCGGCGCTCTCGAAGGCCCCCCTCACCTCGTCGAGCGAGAGGCGCCCTTGGGCGCGGCCGCGCTTCAGGAGGTCGTCGAGTGCGGGGCTCGCCGACTCCGTGAGCGGGGTCTCGATAGCGCTTCGCGGCATGGGGGCACCCCTCTCCCTTCGGTGTGTGGATGCGGCGCGGATTGTCGTTCGCTGCAGGCGCACGCATATACGGGAACGTCGCGCGGAGGGCCGGTTGTTCCCGGTCCGGCCGGATGGGCGCTCCCGGAGGGATCGCGAGGGGGGCGATCCGGTCCTTCGTGGTGCCCGTTCGGGGGCGTTTCATGCCGTCCTACCCCGCGAATCGTGACCTTACTTCGTAAAGGCGCCGGGCGGTGGCGCTGTGACCAACGCCACTAGACCTCCGGGCTCTTCGGCCGCAGCGTCCGCCCGTACCGGGCGATCACGCGTTCCCGCAGCTCGGGGTCGTCGCGGGGGACCGGTTCGAGGAAGACCTCGTCGATCTCCTCGTGGGCGTCGCGCAGCTCGCGCGCCATCCGGACGCAGGCGCGCTCGACGTCGGCGGCGGTGAGCGCGTCGCGGAAGTCCAGGCGCGCGCAGACCAGCACCCGGTCGGCGCCGACCGTCATCGTGATGATGTCGACGACCCACTCCACCTCGGGCGCGGCGTACAGCCGGGCGCGGACGTCGTCGACGATCCGCGGATCGGCCTGGTTGCCGATCAGCAGGTTGAGGTTGATCCGGCCGAGGACGAGCGCGACGACCGTGAGCAGCACCCCGATGAGGACCGACCCGATGCCGTCCCAGACCGCGGAGCCGGTGGCCTGGTGCAGGCCGAGCCCGCCGAAGGCCAGGAGCAGTCCGACGAGCGCGGCGGAGTCCTCGAGCAGGACGCTGATCGCGGTGGGCTCGTCGGTGCGGCGGATGTAGGCGAAGAACGGCAGCGACTCCTCGCGGGCCGCGGCGCGGGTCTGCCGGAGGGCCTGCTGCCAGGAGATCCCCTCCAGGACGAACGCCACCGCCAGCACGACGTACCCGACCAGCGGGTCGGCCTCGGCGCCCGAGCGGGCCCCGATGAGCGTCTCGAACCCCTGGTAGTAGGAGAACAGCGCGCCCATGCCGAAGATCGCGACGGCGACGAGCAGCGTCCAGATGTAGCGCTCCTTGCCGTACCCGAACGGGTGGCGGCGGTCGGCGGGGCGGCCGCTGCGGCGCAGCCCGACCATGAGCAGGATCTCGTTGAAGGTGTCGGCGACCGAGTGCGCGGCCTCGGCGGCCATCGACGCCGAGCCGGTGATCAGCGCGGCGATGATCTTGGCGACGGCGATGCCGAGGTTGGCCAGGAGCGCCAGGAGGACGGTCAGACCGCTCTCGTTCTCCGGTTCCTCGCGCTGTCCGCCCATGCCGCTCGTCCTCCCCCGATCGCCGCCGTGCCATGCGCCCCGCGCGCCCCGCGCGGTACGGATATCACCCCGGGGTGCGCAGGCGGGCGCGGTCGGGCTTGCCGGAGGCCAGCAGCGGGATCGCGTCGACGAGCTCCAGCTCGCGGGGCGCGGCGCAGGCGGGCATCGTCTCGCGGACGAAGGCGCGCAGCTCGGGCAGGCCGGGCGCGTCGGCGGCGGGCACCACGACGGCGGTGACGCGCTCGCCCCATTCGGGGTCGGGGCGTCCCACCACGACCACGTCGCGGACCTTGGGGTGCCTCGACAGCGCGGTGGCGATCTCGCCGGCGAGGACTTTCTCGCCGCCGGTGTTGATGACGTCGTCGACCCGGCCGCGGACGCGGAGCCGGCCGTCCTCGTCCAGGGCGCCGAGGTCCTGGGTGACGAACCACTCGCCGTCGCGGACCGCGGCGGTCTGCTCGGGGCGCAGCCGGTAGCCGCTGAACAGCGACGGCCCGGCGAGGCGGATCCGGCCGTCGGCGCCGAGCCCGGCGCGCATGCCGTCCAGGGGCGTGCCGTCGTACACGCAGCCGCCGCAGGTCTCGCTCATGCCGTAGGTGGTGAAGACACGGCCGCCGCGCTCGCGGGCCTCGGCGAGCAGTCCGGGCGCGGCGGCGGCGCCGCCGAGGACGATCGCGCCGAGCCGGGACAGGTCGGTGCCGGCGTCGAGCAGGCGGCGCAGCTGCGTGGGGACCAGGGAGATGTGCACGGGTCCCGCGGCGGCGACGGCGGCGGTGTCGAAGCGGGGCGTGATGATCGGGTCGGTGCCGGCGAGCAGGGACCGGACGAGGACCTGGACGCCGGAGATGTGGCTGGTGGGCACGCAGCACAGCCAGCGGTCGCCGGGCGCGGCCTCGATGCGGGCGAGGGTGCCGGCGGCGGAGTGGCGCAGCGCGGCGGCCGTCAGCTCGACGAACTTGGGGGCGCCGGTGGAGCCGGACGTGGCGATCAGCACGGCGGTGCCGTCGGCGGGCGGGGCGTGCTCGCCCACGGCGCGGTAGGGGGTGAGGCCGTCCTCGGTCTCGACGGCGTCGGGGGCCAGCGCCTCCAGCATCGCCTCCAGCGCCGGCGCGGGAAGCTCGGGGGAGAGGGGGCAGACGGCGGGGCCGCCGTCGAGGGCGGCGGCGAGCGTCCGGAACAGCCGGGGCCCGGGCGGCAGTACGACGGCGTGGAGGCGGCGATCCATGATCTCATCAGGGTAGGCGACCCCGCTGAACGCGTTCAAACCGCGGGGCGGTTGAATGGGCTCGACCCGGATCGACGCGGGCCCCGACGGGAGAGGAACACATGGTCTCGGAGCTGTTCGACGCGGACGCCTGGAAAGAGGTCGAGGGGTTCGGCTTCACCGACATCACCTACCACCGGGCCGTGGACCAGGGCACCGTCCGGATCGCGTTCGACCGGCCCGAGGTGCGCAACGCGTTCCGCCCGCACACGGTCGACGAGCTGTACCGGGCGCTGGACCACGCCCGGATGTCGTCCGACGTCGGCTGCGTGCTGCTGACCGGCAACGGGCCGTCGCCCAAGGACGGCGGGTGGGCGTTCTGCTCGGGCGGCGACCAGCGCATCCGCGGCAAGGACGGCTACAAGTACGCCGAGGGCGAGACGGCCGAGACGATCGACCCGGCGCGGGCGGGCCGGCTGCACATCCTGGAGGTGCAGCGGCTGATCCGGTTCATGGGCAAGGTCGTGATCTGCGTGGTGCCGGGCTGGGCCGCGGGCGGTGGGCACAGCCTGCACGTGGTGTGCGACCTCACCCTGGCCAGCCGCGAGCACGCCCGGTTCAAGCAGACCGACGCGGACGTGGCGAGCTTCGACGGCGGTTTCGGGTCGGCGTACCTGGCGCGGCAGGTCGGGCAGAAGTTCGCGCGGGAGATCTTCTTCCTCGGCGACACCTACGACGCCGAGGCCGCGCACCGGATGGGCATGGTGAACGCGGTCGTCCCGCACGCCGAGCTGGAGGCGACGGCGCTGGAGTGGGCCCGCAAGATCAACGGTAAGAGCCCGACGGCGCAGCGGATGCTGAAGTACGCGTTCAACCTCATCGACGACGGGCTGGTGGGCCAGCAGGTGTTCGCCGGCGAGGCGACGCGGCTGGCCTACGGCACCGACGAGGCCGCGGAGGGACGCGACGCGTTCCTGGAGAAGCGCGACCCCGACTGGTCGCGCCACCCGTGGTACTACTAAGGGTCCGGCTCACGACGTGGTCCGGAATAGCGTGATTCGGTAGGCAGGTCAGGGGGTCAGCGGGTGCGGGTCTTCGCCATCCCGATGCGGACGCGGTTCCGCGGTGTGACGCGGCGGGAGGGCGTGCTGTTCCAGGGCCCCGCCGGGTGGGGGGAGTTCTCGCCGTTCGCCGACTACGGGCCGGCCGAGTGCGCCCGCTGGCTGGCGGCCGCGCGGGAGGCCGCGCACGAGGGCTGGCCCGCCCCGGTCCGCGACCGGATCCCGGTGAACGTGACGATCCCGGCGGTCGGCCCCGACCGGGCGTTCGAGATGACGAAGGCGTCCGGCTGCCGGACCGCGAAGGTGAAGGTCGCCGAGCGCGGCCAGGACGACGCCGACGACTTCGCGCGGGTCGAGGCCGTCCGCGACGCGATCGGGCCGGACGGCCGGGTGCGCATCGACGTGAACGGCGGCTGGGACGTCGACCACGCGGCGCGGATGATCCGGTCGCTGGACCGGTGGGAGCTGGAGTACGCCGAGCAGCCGTGCGCGACGCTGGACGAGCTGGCGCGGGTGCGGCGGATGGTGGACGTGCCGATCGCGGCGGACGAGTCGATCCGCCGCGCCGAGGACCCGCTGAAGGTCCGGGCGGCGGGGGCCGCGGACGTGGCGGTGCTGAAGGTGCAGCCGCTCGGCGGCGTGCGGGCGGCCCTGGAGGTCGCGGAGGCGTGCGGGCTGCCGGTGGTGGTGTCGAGCGCGGTGGAGACGTCGGTGGGGCTGGCGGCGGGCGTGGCGCTGGCCGCCGCGCTGCCGGAGCTGCCGTACGCGTGCGGGCTCGGGACGCTGTCGCTGATGGACGGCGACGTCGTGCGGGATCCGCTGGGGGAGCGCGGCGGGGAGATCGAGGTGCGCCGGCCGGTGGTGGACGAGGAGGCGCTGCGGCGGTTCGCGGCGCCGCCCGATCTGGAGGACGCCTGGCGGCGCCGCGCGGCGGACGCGCAGGCGTTCCTGCCGGGCCCGCCGATGGTCGAGGTGGGCCGGTGAACCCGGCGACCGCGCTGGCGACGGTCCTGGTCGACGAGCTGCTGCGGTGCGGGATGACCGACGCGGTGCTGGCGCCGGGGTCGCGGTCGGCGCCGCTGGCGCTGGCGCTGCACGCCGCGGAGGAGGCCGGCCGGGTCCGGCTGCACGTGCGGATCGACGAGCGGTCGGCGTCGTTCCTCGGGCTGGGGCTGGCGAAGCGGTCGGGGCGTCCGGTGGCGCTGGTGTGCACGTCGGGGACGGCGGCGGCGAACTTCCATCCGGCGGTGGTGGAGGCGCACGAGTCGGGCGTGCCGCTGATCGTGCTCACCGCGGACCGTCCGCCGGAGCTGCGCGACACCGGCGCGAACCAGACGATCGACCAGGTGAAGCTGTACGGGACGGCGGCGCGGTGGAGCACCGAGGTCGGCGTGCCGGAGAACCGTCCGGGGATGGTGGCGTACTGGCGGTCGCTGGTGAGCCGGGCGTGGGGGCTGGCGCAGGCGCCGGTGCCGGGTCCGGTGCATCTGAACGCGGCGTTCCGCGAGCCGCTGATCCCGGACGGGGACGAGTCGTGGTGCGAGCCGCTGGACGGCGACGCGACCGGGGCGTGGACGAAGGTGCGGGCGGCGACGCCCGGGTCGGTGCTGCACGTCCCGCCGACGCGGCGCGGCGTGCTGGTGGTCGGTGACGGCGCGGTCAACGTCAAGCGGTACGTGGCGGCGGCGTCGATGGCGGGGTGGCCGGTGCTGTCGGAGCCGAACGGGAACGCCCGGTACGGCGACCACGCGCTGACCTCGCACCATTTCCTGCTGGGGATCCCGGAGTTCGTGGAGCGTCACCGCCCCGAGGTGGTGGTGACGCTGGGCAAGCCGGGGCTGTCGCGGCCGCTGCTGTCGCTGATGCGGCGGGCCGAGGAGCACATCGTGCTGGCCCCGGACCTCGCGCACTGGCCGGACCCGGTGCGGTCGGCGACGCAGGTGGCGCCGGAGATCGAGATCCCGGTGGTGTCGGGCGACGACGCGTGGCTGAAGTCGTGGCGGTCGGCGGACCTGGTCGCGGCGGCGGCGGTGGACGCGGTGCTGGACGGCGTCCCGGAGGTGAGCGAGCCGCGGCTGGCGCGGGACCTGGTGGCGGCGATGCCGGGCGGGTCGCTGCTGTTCACGGCGGCGAGCATGCCGATCCGCGACCTGGACCAGGTGATGCGGCCGCGGCGCGGCATCCGGATCATGGCGAGCCGGGGGGCCAGCGGGATCGACGGGCTGGTGTCGACGGCGATCGGGGCGGCGCTGGCGCACAGCGGCCGCTCGTACGCGCTGCTGGGGGACCTGGCGTTCCTGCACGACCAGAACGGCCTGGTCATCGGGCCGCACGACCGCCGTCCGGACCTGGCGATCGTGGTGGTGAACAACCAGGGCGGCGGCATCTTCTCGCTGCTGCCGCAGGCGGCGCTGGCGGGCCCGTTCGAGCGGGTCTTCGGCACGCCGCACCAGGTGGACCTGGAAGCGGTGGCGGCGGCGCACGGCGTCCCGTACCGGCGGCTGGAGGCGGCGGCGGACGTGCCGAAGGCGATGGCGGGGGAGGGGCTGCGGATCGTGGAGGCCCGTACGGACCGGGAAGCGAACGCGGTGCTGCACGCGGAGATGCGCAAGGCGGCGCACGCCGCCGTCCGGGAACTGTTCGGCTGAGACACCCGAGGGAGGGGCCGGCGCACGCCGACCCCTCCCTTCGATGTTTCAACCCTCAATTTACAATGTAAAGGCACCGGGCGGGTTGCATCCCCTCTGCACGAAAAGCAAAAAAGCCATCGCCGAAAGAGAAGGGGCCTTAGCAGGTCATTCGGCGGTGGCGTGCTCCGGGTCCTCGGGGATGGACAGAGTCGGGGTCGGTGCCGGTGTAGCGGTTGGCTGCGGTTCGAGGGTGGGGCGGGCGCGCAGGCAGCGGACCATCTCCTCGGCATAGGGGAGGGCGCCGAAGACGCCCATCGCGGTCAGCAGCGCGATCCGGGTCCGGCGGGACAGCGGGTCACGGCGTTTCAGCCGGAGGCGGAAGTCGGGGCGGCCGTCCTGGCCGACGAGGGCGCGCGCCTGGTCCCAGTACAGGACGGTCAGGAAGCCGGTGGCCATCAGCGGGACGACCTCCAGCAGGCTGTGGATGTGCTGCTCCAGCGGGGTGACGCGGCGGCGCTCCTCGGCGTAGCTGACGTCCCAGTACGCGGTGGCGCCGTGGACGGCGAGGGCGCCGGCGCAGGTGGCCAGCACGCCGGGGTTGACCTCGCAGAACAGGCCCAGGGCGACGGGGACGCCGGCCTCGGTCATCATCAGCGAGTGGATCATGGATTCGCGGGCGCCGGCGGTGGTCTCGATGTGCGTCCTGCGGTGCCGGTGCCAGTCGGCGAGGCCGGCGCCGAGCCAGAGCGGCAGCACGCCGCCGATGAGCCAGCGGCGGGTGGCGGTCTCGACGCCGAGGGCGCGGCGGACGTCGCGGGGCCGGACGGTGGGGTCGGCGAGGGCGCGCAGGGCGGCGATGTGCGGTGAGCGCAGTTTCATCGGCGTTGCCTCCGGGTTGGTGTCGGGTGTTCCCGGCGCTACCCGTGAGGTGCGGGCGTACACGTGCGCCGCACCGCTCGCGAGCCGGTCGCGACGGAGCGGCGGTGCGGTGGTGCGTGCGGTGGGGCCGGTCAGCCGAGGAGGCGGTCGCGGAGGGCGTCGGTGTCCTCGCCGGTCCAGCCGTGGCCGGCGAGCCAGCCCTCGGTGCCGCCGAACTCCTCGTCGATGCGGGCGAGGAGCTTCTCCATGATGGCGGCGTGGGGGACGTGGGTGTCGGCGGGACGGGAGTCCAGGTCGGCGGCGTAGGTGTCGCTGTTGCGCAGGCGTCCGAGGACGGCGTCGATGCGGTCGCCGGTCATGGCGTAGTCGGCGACGATCGCTTCGCGGGTGACGCCGGCGAGGTCGAGGGCGAGGGCGCAGACGACGCCGGTGCGGTCCTTTCCGGCGGCGCAGTGGACGAGGGCGGAGCCGTCGGTGCGGGTCATGACGCGCAGGGCGGCGGCGATGTTGTCGCCGCGGTCGCGCAGGTAGCCGAGGTAGTGGCCGGTGGAGCGGTCGAGCTCGGTGCCTCCGGCGTCGCGGTCCTGCCAGGGGAGCGCCTTGTCGACGTCGGCGCGGTCAGGGGTGTCGGCGCTGACGTCGGTGCGGCGGCCGCCCTCGGGGAACAGCGACAGGTGGTGCAGGGTGACGGAGGGGACGCGGGCGAGGGGGCCGGGGCCTTCGAGGCGGACCTCGGCGTCGCTGCGCAGGTCGATGACGTTCTTGAGGTGGTACTCGTCGAGCAGGATCCGGACGTCGGTGACGGTGAGGTCCTGGAGGTTGTCCGAGCGCAGGACGCGGCCGCGCCGGGTGGTGCCTCCGTCGGCCGTGGGGAGACCGCCGAGGTCTCGGGCGTTGACGGCACCGTCCAGGTCGATCCACCGCGTCGGTTCGCTCATGACTTCTGACCCTATATGGACGGGATGTTCCGTCTTCGATGCAGGGTCGGCGTCGTGGGTGGTCGCGGGCTCGTCCGGGTGGTCCGCGGGGGCGACGGCGGATGGGGGCACCGGGACCTAGGAGCCAGGGCGGGGTTGGCTCCGCAGCGTGGCGACCGCTCGGTGATCGTCTCCGTAGCTTCGGGTCAGTCAGCGCACCGACGATCCGATGGAGGCCCCGATGACCGCGACCCTCGACGCCCCGCCCGCCCGGGCGGCCGGCAGTGATTTCGCTCCGCTGGCGCGGCAGGTCCGCGCGAGCGGGCTGCTGGACCGGCGTCCCGGCTACTACGCGCGGGCGATCGGGCTGAACCTCGCGGCGACGGCGGCGGTGTGGGCGGCGGTCGCGTGGGCGGGGGCGAGCTGGTGGGCGGTGCTGCTGGGGATTCCGCTGGCGGTGCTGTCGGCGCGGACGGCGTTCCTGGGGCATGACGCGGGGCATCGGCAGATCGCGCGGTCGGCGCGGGCGAACCGGCTGCTGGGGCTGGTGCTGGGGAACCTGCTGCTGGGGATGGGGCAGGGGTGGTGGAGCGACAAGCACAACCGGCATCACGCCAATCCGAACCATGTCGGCAAGGACCCGGACGTGGGGGAGGGGGTCCTGGCGTGGACGGAGCAGCAGGCGGCGCGGCAGCGGGGGCTGCTGCGGTGGGTGGCGCGGCACCAGGCGGGGTTGTTCTTCCCGTTGCTGACGCTGGAGGGGCTGAACCTGAAGGTGGGCAGCGTGCTGTACCTGCGGGGGAGGTCGCGGCGGGAGCGGCTGGTCGAGGGCGGGCTGCTGGCGTTGCACGCGGTGGGGTACCTGTCGCTGGCGTTCACGCTGCTGTCGCCGGGGAAGGCGGTCGTGCTGATGGTGCTGCACCATGCGCTGTTCGGGGTGCATCTGGGGGCGGTGTTCGCGCCGAACCACAAGGGGATGGCGATGCCGGAGCCGGGTGAGCGGTGGGGGCATCTGCGCCGGCAGGTGCTGACGTCGCGGAACGTGCGGGGCGGTGTGGTGGTGGACTGGCTGATGGGTGGCTTGAACTACCAGATCGAGCACCATCTGTTCCCGGGGATTCCGCGGTGCAGTCTGCGGCGGGTGCAGCCGCTGGTGCGGGCGCATTGCGCGGCGGTGGGGCTGCCGTTCACGGAGACGGGGCTGGTGGAGTCGTACCGGCAGGCGCTGGCGCACATGCGGTCGGTGGGGGAGCCGCTGCGGTCGTAGGATTGCGGGCGTCATGCCCGAAGGACATACCCTCCATCGTCTGGCCGCCGAGCACCGTCGGGTGTTCGGCGGCCGTCCCGTCGCCGCCGAGAGCCCGCAGGGCCGGTTCGCGGCGGGTGCGGCCGAGATCGACGGTCGCGTGCTGAGCGCCGCTGAGGCGTACGGGAAGCATCTGCTGCTGGAGTTCGACGACGATCGCGTTCTGCACGTCCATTTGGGGATCTATGGGACGTGGCGGTTCGGCGGGTTGCCGGTGCCGGAGCCGCAGGGGGCGGTGCGGTTGCGGTTGTCGGGTGCGGGCGGGTACGCGGATCTGCGCGGTCCGAACGCGTGCGAGCTGCTGGAGCGGGGTGAGGTGAAGCTGCTGGTGGATCGGCTGGGGCCGGATCCGTTGCGGGCGGACGCGGATCCGGGGCGGGCGTGGGCGCGGATCTCGCGGCGCCGGACGAGCATCGCGGCGCTGCTGATGGATCAGTCGGTGGTGGCGGGGCCGGGGAACATCTACCGGGCGGAGGTGCTGTTCCGGCAGGGGATCGATCCGATGCTGCCGGGTCGGGCGCTGTCGGAGGGGCAGTGGTCGGCGATCTGGGCGGATCTGGTGGCGCTGATGGCGGAGGGGGTGCGGTCGGGGCGGATCGACACGGTGCGTCCGGAGCACATGCCGGAGGCGATGGGGCGTCCGCCGCGGGTGGACGATCATGGTGGTGAGGTGTACGTGTACCGGCGGGCGGGGGCGCCGTGCCTGGTGTGCGGGTCGGTGGTGGCGTCGGCGGAGCTGGCGGCGCGGAATCTGTTCTGGTGTCCGGGGTGCCAGCCTGCGGCGCGGTGAGGCTGGTCGGGTGTGGTGGTGCGGGTGTCAGTGCAGGTAGTGGTCGGCGAGGGCGCGGGCGGTGTCGGCCATCATGGCGCGCAGTGGGGGTGGGTCGAGCACTTCGACGTCGGCGCCGAGTTTGAGGAATTCGACGTGGGCGTGGCGGAGTGATTCGACGGGGAGGGTGACGGTGGTCCAGCCGGTGGGGTCGGGTGGGCCGGCGTTGTCGTGGACGGCGCGTGCCATGACGGGCGGCAGGAGGACGGCGGCGCGTTGGAGGCCGTCGGGGGAGAGGCGGACGGTGGCCTGGTCGGGGTAGGAGTCGGCTTCGAAGCGGGTGGCGTAGGCGTCCCAGTAGGCGGCGAGGTCGAAGCCGGGTGGGCGTTCGAAGTGCTCGGGGAGGGGCTGGAGGGTGAGGATCTTGGAGACGCGGTAGGTGCGCGGTGCCGCGTGCGCCGGTGCGGTGTCGTGCTGTTGGGTGCGGGCGATGAGGTACCAGGTGCCGGCCTTGAGGACGACGCCGATCGGTTCGAGGACGCGTTCGACCTGCTGGGGGCGGGCCCAGCGGCGGTACAGGACGCGGATGCGCTGCTGGTTCCAGACGGCGTCGGCGACGGGCTGCAGGTGGGGGACGTCGTCGGGGGCGCGGAACCAGCCGGGGGCGTCGAGGTGGAAGCGTTCGCGGATGCGTGCGGCGCGGGAGCGCAGGTCGGGTGGGAGGGCCGCCATGAGTTTGAGTTCGGCGGCGGCGACGACGTCGCCGAGGCCGAGTTGGGAGGCGGGGCCGGGCATGCCGGACAGGAAGAGGGATTCGGCTTCGCCGGTGGTGAGTCCGGTGAGGCGGGTGCGGTAGCCCTCCAGGAGGCGGTAGCCGCCGTCGGGGCCGCGGTCGGCGTAGACGGGGACGCCGGCGGCGGACAGTGATTCGACGTCGCGGTAGACGGTGCGGACCGATACTTCGAGTTCGTCGGCGAGGTCGCGGGCGGTCATGCGGCCGCGGGTCTGCAGCAGCAGGAGCAGGGACAGCAGGCGGGACGCGCGCACGTGACCAGTGTGGCGTGGCGGGCGGGGTGCGGGTGGTGCGGGTCAGCCCTGCAGGGCGTACTGCATGGCGCGGAACTTGGTGCGGGCTTCGGCGAGTTCGGCGGCGGGGTCGGAGTCGGCGACGATGCCGCAGCCGGCGAACAGGCGGGCGCGGGTGCCGTCGAGCTGGGCGCAGCGCAGGGCGATGCCCCATTCGCCGTCGCCGCGGGCGTCGACCCAGCCGACGGGGCCGGCGTAGCGGCCGCGGTCCATGCCCTCGAGTTCGCGGATGAGGTCCATGGCGATGTCGGTGGGGGTGCCGCAGACGGCGGGGGTGGGGTGGAGCGCGGCGACGACGTCGAGGACGGAGCGGTCGGCGGCGAGGCGGCCGCGCAGGGGGGAGGCGAGGTGGTGGAGGTTGGGGAGGGTGAGCAGTTCGGGTTCGGCGGGGACGTGGAGGCGGGCGCACAGGGGGTCGAGGGCGTCGCGGACCATGTCGGCGGCGTAGCGGTGCTCTTCGCGGTCCTTGGCGGAGGCGAAGAGGCGGGCGGCACGGTCGCGGTCGTCGTCGGGGGTGTCGCCGCGGGCGGTGGTGCCGGCGAGGACGAGGGATTCGATGTCGCCGCCGGTGCGGCGGATGAGCAGTTCGGGGGTGGCGCCGACGAGGCCGGCGCAGGAGAAGGTGTAGCAGCCGGGGAACCGGTCGGCGAGGCGGCGCAGCAGGACGCGGGCGTCGATGGGGGCGTCGGCGTGGACGGTGAGGTCGCGGGCGAGGACGACCTTGCCGAGGGCGCCGCCGCGGATGCGCTGGACGGCGGTGGCGACGGCGTCGCCCCAGGCGTGCGCGGGCATGGCTCCGTCGCCCCAGGTGAGGCCGGTGGGGGCCTGGGGTTCGTGGACGAGGGAGAGGGGGTCGGCGTCGTCGCCGATGGTGGTGAGCCAGGCGCGGCCGTCGCGGCGGCCGAGGACGCGGCGCGGGACGATGAGGACCGAGTCGGGGGATTTGGGGTCGAAGGCGAATCCGCCGAAGGCGACGGGGCCGGTGCCGGGCAGGGCGACGGGGTCGTCGATGTCGGCGGCGCCGAACAGTTCGCGCAGGAGGGCGGCCGCGGTGGTGAAGCGGTCCTCGCCGCCGGGCAGGGTGATGCGGGCGGCTTCGCCCCAGCCGACGATGCCTTCGCCGTGGCGGATCCAGGCCAGGGCGGAGGGGTGCGGAAGTCTCGAGACGAGGTCGCCGGGGTCGGCGACCGGGGCGGTGCGGACGACGAGGCGGTCCGGTGCTGTCACGGCGAGCTTCACGCAAGCCACTGTACGGCAGAATTGAACCTGTTCAAACAGGCGGGGCGGCGGCGTCCGGTGAGGTGTGCGCCACATCGCGGCGGGCGCTCACGGCCTGCACATGCCCGTTCCGCCCGGGCCCATGCATCGCGGCCCGCGTGCTCCCCTGTGCGCCTCTGCGGTGGCTTCCGGTGGGCGGTTCCTGTGCGTCCGCCCCCGTGCCGTGGAGC
>NZ_JBEYYT010000173.1:0-18032 GCF_040645715.1 Spirillospora sp. NPDC046719
GCCGGCGGGGGCCCCCCCCCGCGGGGCCCGGGCCGGTGGCCGGTGCCCGCCCGGGGGGTCCGCCGCGGGCCGCCGGCGCCCCCCACCCCCGCCCCCCGCGCGGCCGCGGGGGCGGCCGGCGGCGCGCCGCCGGACGCCGGACCGGGCGCCGGGTGCAGCCGGACGGAGCCCGTGTCGACGGCCTCCAGCAGGGCCTCCAGGGACTCGGCGGTATGCCGCAGCAGCGCCCCGAGATCCCAGCCGCGGCACGGCGTCGCCCGGCCCAGCGCCGCGGGCGTGACGCCCCCGAGCCCGCCGAGCGCGTATCCGACGGACCGTTCGAGCAGCGCCACCGTCTCCACCGAACTCATCCCCGCCCTCGCCTTCCGGGGACCGTCCCCACCTGAACTGACCCCGGCGGGGCGGGAAAGTCACCGGGAAAGGCGGACGAGTTTCGCGTGTCGCGCGCCGGCGGGGCGTCAGGAGCGGGGGCGGCGGGGCGTCAGGCGCGGTAGCGGCGGCGGGCGTTGCCGGAGAACAGGCGCCGCCGCTCACCGCCGGACAGGGGCTCGACGATCTCCCGGTAGGCGCCGATGAGCCGCGGGAACGTCCCGGCGACGCCGTCGACGGGGAAGTTGCTGCCGAAGAAGCACCGCTCGACGCCGAACAGCTCCAGGCAGGTCTCCACGAACGGCCGCAGCCGCGCCGTCTCCAGGGTGCCGAGCGCCATCCCGAGCCCGGAGATCTTGCAGTCGACGTGCGGGAGCGCGGCGAGCCTGGCCACCCCATCGCGCCACGCGCGGAACTGGTCCGGCGCGTCGCCGTCCGGCCAGCCGGCGTGCTCCAGCACGAACGCGGTGCCGGGCGCCCGCTCGGCGGCGGCCGCGTGGGCGGCGGCGTCGCCGGGGTGGACGACGAGGTCGAAGACCAGGTCCCGGTCGCCGAGCAGCCGGAACAGGTCGCCGGCCGCGTCCGGGTCCAGGCCGTCGAAGACCCGGATCCCGCGGAACGCGGGGCTCTCCGCCTGCGCGTCGAGGTCGGCGGCGATCGCGTCGAGCGGCGCGGACGGGTCGACGGTGCCGATGATCGCGGCGGGGTCGCCGGTGGCGCGGCGCGTCTCGTCCAGCCAGCGGGTCTCGTCCAGGTGCGCGCCCGGCTTCGTCACCGCCGAGACGTGCACGACGCCGGTGATCTCGACGCCGTCCGCCGCCGCCCGGTACCCGTCCGGGAGGTGGTCGCGGACGAGTTCGGGCCTCCACACGGCCAGCCCCGGGTACCAGTCGTTGGCCTCGGGCCGCCAGAAGTGCACGTGGGAGTCGAAGAACTCGAGGTCTGCGATCGCCGTCATGCCCCTATAAGGACCATGGCGGAACACCGCGGCGCAAGGGCGGGTCCCACCGGGCGCCCCGGCCCGCGGGCGGCGCGCCGCCGCCGGTTAACATGATCTCCCGAGTCCCCCGGCGGAAGGAGCGCCATGACGCTCGCCCCCGAGTCCACCGACATCGTCGAGATCACCTCCGCGGAGGAGCTGCGCGCGCTGCTCGGCGCCCCGATGCGGCGGGCCGTCGACAAGGAGCGCGTGACGCTGCACGCCTGGGACCGGGAGTGGCTCGCGCGGTCCCCGTTCTGCCTCATCGCCACCAGCGACGCCGAGGGCAACTGCGACGTCTCCCCCAAGGGCGACCCGCCCGGGTTCGTGCACGTGCTCGACGACACCACGATCGCGATCCCCGACCGCCCCGGCAACCGCCGCGCGGACGGCTTCCTGAACATCCTGAGCAACCCGCACGTCGGGCTGCTCTTCATGGTCCCGCGGCGCAGCGAGACGCTGCGGATCAACGGCCGGGCCCGGCTGGTCCGGGAGGCGCCGTTCTTCGACGACATGGTCGTCAAGGGCCACCGGCCGTCGCTGGCGCTCATCGTGGACATCGAGCAGATCTTCTTCCACTGCGCGAAGGCGCTGATGCGCTCCGGGATGTGGAAGCCCGAGCAGTGGGCGGAGGACACGCTCCCCTCGCACGCCCGGATCGTCAAGGCCGTCCAGTACACCGAGGAGAGCCTCGACGAGCTGGAGCGGCACTACGGTCCGGCCTACGAGAACAAGCTCTACAAGGGCTGACTCCGGCGCCGGCGCTCCCGGGCGTCCCGGCCGTCCCAGGCATCCCGGCGCTATGGAACGACCCCCGCGCCTTCGCGCGCGGGGGTCTGAGCGCCGAGCGGCCGGGTCAGCCGCTCTTGCGGCGGAACTGGCGCTGGTGGTCGGCGCGCTCGTGCACGCCCCGCACCTTCGACCCGTTCCGCCCAGCCCCGCCGGCGTTCTTCTCCGACGCGCCGCGCTTGCGCTCCAGGGCCTCCCTGAACCTGCGCTTCACGTCGTCCTCGCCTGTCTCGCCGTCTCCGTTCGGGTCGGCCATGCGGACCTCCAGCTCTCATAGGGGCACCCCTAGCCTCACACATCCCGGCCCCGGACCGCGATCCGCACCCCCTCCGAAGATCAACTTGGGAGTTTTCCCCATCAACCGGCCAGGCCGGGAGGAACTCTCTAAGGTTTGTGATCGTGGAGCCCCAGATCCCGCAGGCCGAGGCCGCACCCGCCCATCCGCCGCTGGAGTCGCTGGCCGTCCAGCCGCTCCTCAACCGCGACTACGAGACGCGCCCCGCCGTGTTCTACGAGCGGCTGCGCGCCGAGTACGGGCCCGTCGCGCCGGTGGACGTGCTGGGCGTGCCGGTGTGGCTGGTCATCGGCTACCCGCAGACGCTGGAGATCCTGCGCGACTCCCGGGGCGTGTGGAGCCGCAGGCTCGACTCGTGGCGCGCCTACCGGGAGGGCGCGGTCCCCGCGGACTGGCCGCTGCTGCCGGTGGTCGAGTCCGACAACTGCGGCTTCCGCGACGGCGCCGACTCCACCCGGCTGCGCAGCGCGTGGAGCGAGGGGCTGCGCCCGTTCCAGGACCGGACCCGCCCGGAGGCCAAGGCGCTGGAGGAGGCCGTCCGCCGGTACGCGGACGAGCTGATCGACGTGCTGGCCGAGAACGGCGGCCGCACCGGCTACGCCGACCTCGCGGCGCAGTACGCCCGGCCGCTGCCGCTGATGGTCGTCGGACGCCTGCTCGGCACCGGCGCGGACGAGGACGACGGGCTGATCGTCGACCTGTGGCGGGTCCTGGACGCCGGGCCGGACGCCCACGAGGCGTCCACGCGGCTGCTGGCCCGGATGGCGGGCGTGTGCGCGGCGCGGGCCGCCTCCCCCGGCCAGGACCTGCCGTCCTACATGCTCGCGGCGGTGCCGGACCTCACGGCCGAGGAGCTGACCGGCGAGATGGCGATGATGACGGGGCTGGTCGGCGACGTCACCGGCACGCTCATCTGCAACACCATCACCGAGGTGCTGATCGGCGAGACCGGTGCCCGCGACAGCCTGTCCGCCGGGATGATCCAGGAGGCGATCAACCGGGCCTCCACCGCCAACCCGCCGATCGCGAACCTGGCGTTCCGCTGGCCGCGGTCCGACGTGCGCGTCGGCCGGTTCCAGATCGCGGCCGGCGACCCCGTCATGGTGTCGCCCGCCGCCGCGCACCTGGACCCGGCGTTCACCGGGAACGCCGCGCCCGACTCGATCTACAGCTCGCGCGCGCACCTGGCGTGGAGCGCGGGGCCGCACGCCTGCCTCGGACGCGACCTCGCGACGACCATCACCACGATCGCGGTGGAGCGGCTGTTCGAGCGGTTCGCCGGGCTGCGGCTGGCGCTGCCGCCGGACCAGCTGGCCTGGCGCTCGTCCCCGCTCATCCGCGGGCTGCGCTCCCTGCCGGTCGACTACGAGCTGGCGGGCGAGCTCCGGCGCGCGGCCCCCGCCGCGCCCGAGCCCGGCGGGAGCCCGCAGGAGCCGGACCGCGACGGGTCCGGGCCGGCGTCGCTGGTGCGGCGGATCCTGCGGACGATTCGGCTGTCGCAGGGCTGACCGCCGCCGCGCGCAGCCGGCCGCCGGCCCCGGCCGCCGGTCCCGGCCGACCCGCCGTACGGTCGACGCGTCCGCTCTCTCCTGGTAGTCGGCGATCCAGTCGATGACCTGCCTGCCGTGCCGGCGGAACTCGTCCGGACGAGGAGGCCGGACGGTCGCGGGAGGCGGTCAGGCGGCGTGGATCCCGTCCAGCTCGACCGTCCACACGCCGTCCATGACCTCGGTGAGCGTCAGCCCGAGCGTGAGGTCCGAGAGGCCGTCCTGGGCCGTCCAGAGCGGGAACGCGACGTGGAACGCGTGCTCGTCCGCCGGCTCGTGCGGGACGGCGACCGCGTCGATCTCCCGGAACGCCGCGTCCGGCGGGCTGATCAGGTCCCGGCCGTGCCGCGCCACGGCCGCGGCGAGCTCCGCCGCGGTGAGCCGGCGGGCCTCGGTCAGTGTCTCCAGTTCCTCGTACTCGCCGCGGACCAGCAGCCCGACCACGACCCGAACGGCGTTCACGCCCTCCTCCGGCAGCATGCGCCACACCGTACCGCGCCCGCCCGCGATGATCGCCGCCTGTTTAGACGACCCCGCCCGGGAACGCTCTTCCTGTCAAGGCGCAGGGAGGACGAACATGCCAGACAAGAGCGACAAGCACGGTCCCAAGGTGGACGACGAGATCGGCCACGAGACGGAGGGCATGGTCCGCGGCGGGCACCCCACCCACGCCGAGGAGTTCAAGGAGACCGAGCCGTACTCCGGTGACGCGCCCTGGGACCCGACCGCCGCCACCGGCGACCCGCGCGAGGGATCCCCGCCCGGGATGAGCGCGGGCGACGTGGAGGGCCGCAGCGACCTGGCCCGGCTGCTCTCCGGCGTCCGCTACCCCGCCCGCCCCGGCGACCTGGTCGCGCACGCCTCGGGCGCGGGAGCGGACGACGCGGCGGTCGGCGCGCTGGAGACGCTGCCCGACCGCGAGTACGAGAACGTCGCCGACGTCGCCGACGAGCTCGGCTACGGCCGGGAGAACCGCCGCTTCTGACCAGCCCCCGGACGAGGTCAACCGCGGCGGGTCGTCGTCATGAGCGGCCTCATGACGGCGGCCCGCCGCGACTCAACGGCGGGCGCGCTCGCGCAGCAGCGGGATCTGGCCTCCGGCGGCGACGAGCTCGCGCTGGCGGGGCGACAGCCGGTGCCGGGCGCGGTACGTCTCGTCCTTGGTGACGTTGCGGACCTCGACCTCGACCCCCTTCTCCAGCGCCGCGCGGACGCCCTCGATCCGCAGCCGGTCGCCCTGCTCGACGCGGTCGTAGTCGGCCTCCTCGGCGAACTCCAGCGGCAGGATCCCGAAGTTGACCAGGTTCTGCCAGTGGATGCGGGCGTATCCGCGGGCGAGGACGAGCCGCAGCCCGAGATGGCGCGGCGCGATCGCGGCGTGCTCCCGGGACGAGCCCTGCCCGTAGTTGCGGCCGCCGACGACGGCGTGCGCCCCGGCCTCCCGCGCCCGGTCCGGGTAACCCTCGTCGATGCGGACGAAGGCGAAGCCGGCCAGCTTGGCGATGTCGCTGCGGTACGGGAGGGCCCGCGCGCCCGCCATGAGGATCTCGTCGGTGGACACGTCGTCGCCCACCTTGATCACCACGGGCACGTCCAGCACGTCCGGCAGCGGGTCCAGCTCGGGCAGCACTCCGATGCTCGGCGCCTTCTCCAGCTCCACGCGGCGCGCCTCGTCCTCGGGGAGCGGCGCCTCGAGCATCTCCCGGTTGACGCTGGAGCGCTCCGGCAGGCGGAGGACGGGCGGCTCCATGTCCAGCTCGCGCGGATCGGTGATCTTCCCGGTGAGCGCGGCGGCCGCGGCGGTCTCCGGAGAGCACAGCCAGACCCGGTCGTCGGCGGTCCCGGAGCGGCCGGGGAAGTTGCGCGGGAACGTCCGGAGGCTGTTGCGGCCGATCGCAGGCGCCTGCCCCATGCCGATGCAGCCGAGGCAGCCGGCCTGGTGGATCCGGGCGCCGGCCTGGACGAGGTCGGTGGCGGCGCCCATCCTCGTGAGGTCGACGAGGATCTGCCGGGAGGTCGGGTTCACGTCCAGCGACACGTGCGGATGCACCTGGCGGCCCTTGACGATCGCGGCGACGGACGCGAAGTCGCGCAGTCCCGGGTTCGCCGACGACCCGACCACGACCTGGTGCACCTCCTCCCCCGCGGCCTCCCGGACCGGCACCACGTCGCCGGGCGAGGACGGCCGGGCGATCAGCGGTTCCAGCGCCGACAGGTCGATCTCGTCGGTGACGTCGTAGGAGGCGTCCGGGTCGGCGAGGATCTCGGTGAAGTCGTCCTCGCGGTCCTCGCCGCGCAGGAACTCCAGGACGCGCTCGTCGGACGGGAACACCGTCGTCGTCGCGCCGAGCTCGGCCCCCATGTTGGCGATGACGTGCCGGTCCATCGCGGTCAGGGCCGCCAGTCCCGGCCCGTGGTACTCGATGATCCGGTTGACGCCGCCGCGGACGCCGTGCCGCCGCAGCATCTCCAGGATCACGTCCTTGGCGCTGACCCACGGAGGTGGCTCCCCGGTGAGGCGGACACCCCAGATCTCCGGCATCGTCACGTGGATCGGCTCGCCCGCCATCGCCATGGCGGCCTCCAGCCCGCCGACGCCCATCGCGAGCATGCCGAGCGACCCCGCCGCGCACGTGTGGGAGTCGGACCCGACCATCGTGGCGCCGGGCACGCCGAACCGCTGCATGTGCGTGGGGTGCGAGACGCCGTTGCCGGGCTTGGAGTACCAGAGGCCGTACCGGCGGCACGCCGACCGCAGGAAGAGGTGGTCGGCCATGTTCCGCTCGTCGGCCTGCAGCAGGTTGTGGTCGACGTACTGCACCGACACGTCCGTGCGGACCCGGTCCAGGTCGAGCGCCTCCAGCTCCAGCATCACCATCGTGCCGGTGGCGTCCTGGGTGAGGGTCTGGTCGACGCGGATCCCGATCTCGGTGCCGGGCTCCATCTCGCCGCTCACGAGGTGCGAGGCGATCAGCTTGCGGGCGACGTTGCGGCCTCCCGTGCCGTTGGCCATGGGCGTTTCCTCCGCTCCCTCCGGTCGTGGCATTGGACGAGCTCAGACGCGCTCGGACGCACTCAGACGGGCCGGGCGGGACGCTCCCGGTCGTGCGCCGCATGGTCCGCCGGGCGCCCGCACCAGTGCGCGAGCGCCTCCCGGATCGCGGTGGCGCGCCGGTCCGGCGCGGTCTCGTCGCACGCCCACGCGATGTAGCCGTCGGGCCGGACGAGCGCGGTCGTGCGGGTCGCGCCGCCCGCGAGCGCGCAGTGCACCCGTCCCGCCCACCGCTTGGTCGCCAGGTAGGTGACCGCCGGGTCGTTGGCCGCGACGACGAGCACGAACCGCCCGTCGCCGAGCAGCCGGTAGAGGCGTCCCGGGGCGCCCGCGACGGGGACGTCCGGGGCGCGCATGCCGGTGAGGCGGTGCGCGCCCCGCGGCGCCGGGTAGGCGATGTCGATGCCGGACACCGCGCCGGCCAGCCGCCGCGCGACCGGCCGGACGTGCGTCGCCGCCCAGGCCGCGACGGCCCGCCCGCGGCGCAGCCACGGCTGCTCGACCATCGCGAACCGCAGCAGCGCGCCGCTGCCCCGCAGGACCTGCCTGCCGACCGGGTGGCGCTCCTCGTGGTAGCTGTCCAGCAGCCACGACGGCGCCCAGCCGTTCAGCTCGGCGGCGAGCTTCCAGCCGAGGTTCGCCGCGTCCTGCATCCCGGTGTTCATGCCCTGGCCGCCCGCCGGGGAGTGGACGTGCGCGGCGTCGCCCGCGAGGAACACCCGCCCGACCCGGTAGCGCGGCACCTGCCGCTCGTCGCTGTGGAAGCGCGACGTCCAGCGCGGGTCGCGCATCCCGTGGTCGGAGCCGAGCGCGCGGCGCGCGACGTCGCGAACCTCCGCCAGGTCGACGGGCTCGGAGTCGGCGACCTGGTGCCGGCGGTCCCAGGCGATCACCCGGTACCAGCCGTCGCCGAACGGGGCGATGAACGCGAACGCGTCACCGGACGCGCCGGCGGTGAGGACCTCGGTGGGGGCGTCGTCCAGCCGCACGTCCGCCAGCATCACCGACCGCACGACGGCCCGGCCGGGGAACGGCAGGCCGAGCGCCGTGCGGACGGTGCTGCGGACGCCGTCGGTCCCGACGACGTACGACGCGCGGCGGGTCGCCGTGGACCCGTCGGCCATCCGGACGTCGACGTCCACGCCTTCCGCGTCCTGCCGGAGCCCGGTCGCCTCCGCGCCGTGGACGATCTCCGCGCCGGCCTCCAGCGCGCGCCGGCGCAGCACCCGCTCCGTCTCGTACTGCGGCGTGACGAGCGCGAACGGGAAGCGGCCGGGGAGCCGCGACAGGTCCAGCGCCGCGGCGCCGAGCAGCCGCAGCCCGCCGACCCGCTCCCCCGTCGCGACCAGCTCGTCGGCGACGCCGCGCGCGTCGAGCAGTTCCAGTGTGCGCGCGTGCACGGCGAACGCGCGGGTCAGGTTCTCGGTCTCCGCCGGGCGCCGCTCCAGCACGGTGCATTCCACGCCGGCGGCGGCCAGGTCCCCCGCGAGCAGGAGCCCGGTCGGCCCTGCGCCCACGATCAGCACGTTCCCCGTCGGCCTGGGCGGCATCCGGATCCCCTTTCCGTCCGTGCGCGGGTGCGGCCCTACACCCCTTCCCACGAACGGCGGCACATCACGCGCGAGGGACGGCCGGAAACCGGCCCGACGGCCCTTGACGCGGCGGTCCCCTCCGGCCTTCTAGGCGCGGCCGTTGGCGCGCAGGATCGAGACGGCCTTGACGGTCTGGTAGCCGCGCCACTCCAGTTCGGCGGCGGGCGAGTAGCTGGCGAAGTCGACGCGCCATCCGCCGTCCGCCTCCTGCGCGCGCTCCAGCCGGTCGAGCTCGGCGGCGACGACGTCGGGCGCGAACAGGGCCCTTACCGGAGTGCCCGGCAGGGGCGCGAAGTCGAGGGGCCGCATCATCTCGTCCTCCAGCCCGCCCGCGACGTGGAGGAGCCCGTCCGGCGGGATGTGCTCGCCCAGCAGCGCGATCAGCTCGGCCGCCTCCGGTTCGGTCGCGTGGACGGCGTCCAGCAGCCACAGGGCGAACGCGAGCTCCAGCGCGTGCGGTTCCTTCATCGCGCGGACGGCGTCCAGGCAGAAGCGGGTGGCGCGGGGGAGCCACGGATGCGCGGCGACCGCCGGGTCATGCGCGGCGGCGCGATGGGCCGTCGCGGCGACCACGGCGGTGATCGGCACCGACGACACGGCCGGGTCGGCGCCCGTCCAGAACGGGGCGCATCCGGCCGGGTCGGGGATGCGCACCCCGAACGGGATGCCGCCGTCCGGCAGCGTCACCGTCTCCAGCCAGTCGCAGAGCGCCGCCGCCTCGGGCGCCGCCACGGGCGCCAGCTCGGCGAACACCTCGAAGGCGTGCAGCGCGGGGCCCGGCTGGCTCGTCCGCGACCGCAGGTCGGGTTCGAGGCCGTGGCCGTACCCGCCGTCGGGGTTGCGGTAGGCGTTCAGCGCGGCCAGCGCGGCGTCCCGGTCCCCCTCGCCGGTGAGCAGCTCGAAACGGCGGCGGTCGAGGAGGCGGGCATGGGTGGCCATGAAGTCGGAAGCCCTGTTCAGATCCATGCCCCCAGCCTCGCCGCGCGCGGCGCGGACGTCTTGGAGGTTTCGGCCATCACCAGGTAAGGATCAGTTCCTCGGGCGCCCGGTGGATCAGGTTCGGCTGCGTCTCCACCGGTCCCGCGAGCCGCAGGCCGGGCAGCTCCCGCACCAGCGTCACCAGCGAGATCCGCACCTGCTCGCGGGCGAGCTGCGCCCCGGGGCAGGCGTGCGCGCCGTGCCCGAACGCCAGATGCCGCGCGGGCTCGCGCGTGATGTCGAACGCGTCCGGCCGGGCGTGGGCGTCCGGGTCGCGGCCGGCGGCGCCGAAGGCGACGAACACCTGCGCGCCCGCGGGCAGGTCGGTCCCGGCGATCGTCACCGGCCGCGTCGCGACCCGCCGGAAGCCCTGGACGGGCGCGTCGAAGCGGGCCGCCTCCTCGACCGCCGCTGCGGCCAGTTCGGGCCGCCGGCAGAGCAGCTCCCACTGGTCCCGGTCCCGCAGCAGGTGCAGGACGGCCGTGCCGATCAGCGCCGTCGTCGTCAGGTGCCCGGCCAGCAGCAGGTTCTGCAGGTTGGAGATCAGCGTGCCGTGCGGCACGATCGCCCGGATCATCTCACCGGTCAGGTCGTCGCCGGGATCGCCGTCCCGCCCCCGCACGAGCGCCTCGAGCAGCCGTTTCATCCCGGCGACCTCGTGCGCCGCCGCGACCTGTTCGGCGGGCTCCATGGGCGTGAAGACCAGCTCCTCGGCCCGGTAGCTCCCCCGCACGACCGCCGGGACGTCCGCCGGGTCGAGCCCGAGCAGGTGCCCGATCACCTCGCCCGGCAGGACCCGCGCGTACCGGGACATCAGCTCGACGCGCCCGTCCCCGGCGAACGACGCGACGAGGTCGGCGGCGCTCCGCTCGATGAACGGGACGGCCGCCGCGACCCGCCGCGGCGACAGCCCCCGGACCAGCGGCTCGCGCACCCGCCGGTGCTCGTCGCCGTCCGCCGACAGCACCACAGGGCGCCCCGACGGCACCGTCTCCAGCACCGCGATCGCCTCCGGCCCCGGCATCGCCTCCGGGCGCATCGCGCCGGCGGACGAGAACGTCTCCGCGTCGCGGAGCACCGCCCGCGCGTCCGCGTCCCGCGCGACGAGGCAGGCGTCCAGTTCCGGGACGAACGTGAGCCCCTCGGCCTTCCGGGCCCGGGCGTAGCAGGGGTACGGGTCGCGCCGGTCGAATTCCACGGTCGGTCCCTTCGCGCGGACGAACGGCCCACGCTACCCGCCGTGGAGAAGCGCGGGCGATCTCCGGACCGGCCACCCTGACCTGACCGCGCGGCGGTGCCGCCGGCTAGACCGCGCGCAGCGCGAGGCCCAGCTCCCGGAACTGCTCGACCGGCCGGTGGTAGCCGCGCTCGATGTGGTGGACGCCGCGCAGCGTGGACGGCCCCTCGGCGACCGCCGCCGCGAGCACCGCCGAGAACCCCGCCCGGATGTCCGGCATCGTCACGTCGCCGCCGCGCAGCTTCGACACCCCGCGCACGACCGCCGAGTGCAGCGCCGCCGTGTCGTGGTAGCGGCACGCGGGACCGCCGAGGCACGTGTCGTAGACCTCGATCTCCGCGCCCATGCTCTGCAGCGCCGGGACGTACGCGAGCCGGTTCTCGTACACGGTCTCGTGCAGCACCGACATGCCGTCCGCCTGCGTGAACAGCACCATCAGCGGCGTCTGCCAGTCCGTCGCGAACCCGGGGTGGGTGTCGGTCTGCACGGCCGCGGGACGCAGCCCGTCCGGCGCCGACGCCATGATCCAGTCGTCGGTGATCTCGAACCGGGCGCCCATCCGGGCCAGCGTGGTGATCGCGGTGACCAGGCGGTCCTGCGGGCAGCCGTGCACCCGCACCTCGCCGCGGGTCACCAGCCCCGCCACGAGGTAGGAGAACGCCTCGATCCGGTCGCCCGCCAGCCGCGTCACGGCCCCGCCGAGCCGGTCGACGCCCTCGACGACGATCCGGCGGTCGGGCGCGAACGAGATCCGCGCGCCCATCCGCTGCAGGAACAGCGCCAGCTCGATGATCTCCGGTTCGGTCGCCGCGTTCCTGATGACCGTCTTGCCCTGCGCCCTGACCGCCGCGAGCAGCACGGTCTCGGTGGCGCCGACGCTCGGGTACGGCAGGTCGATCCGCGTCCCGACCAGCCGGGACGCGCGGGCGTGGATGCCGTCGGCCGCGATCGTCACCTCGGCGCCGAACGCGCGCAGCGCGTCGACGTGAAAGTCGACGGGCCGCCGCCCGATCGGGTCGCCGCCGACCAGCGGGACGAACGCCTCCCCGGCCAGGTGCAGCAGCGGGCCCAGCATCAGGATCGGGATCCGGTTCAGCCCGGTGAACGCCTTGCCGACGCTGGGGTCCGCCACCGGCCGGGGCACGACGGTGATCTCGCCGCCGGACCGCTCGACGGCCATCCCGACGTGCTCGAGCATCCCGGCCGTGATCCCGACCTCGCCGACGTCGGGGGCGTTGCGGATGGTGCTCGGCTCCGCGCCGAGCATCGCCGCGACCATGTGCTTGCTGACGGCGTTCTTCGCCCCCCGCACGGTGACGTCGCCGCGCAGAGGTCCGGACGGTTCGATCTCCCAGAGCTTCTCGGTCACCCGTGCAAGCCTACGGCCGATCCGGACCCGTCAGGCGCGGTCCGCGAGAAGGTTCGCCGCGAACCCGAGGAACGCGACCCCGGCGACCTGCTCCAGGCGCCGCCGCACCCGCGGCCGCCGCAGCCGCTCCGCGAGCTTCGCCGCCGCGCCCGACACCAGCCAGTACCAGACGGCCAGCTCCACGACGTCGATGGCCGTGAACAGGACGGTCGTGCCGAACGCCGGCGCCCCGTGCGGCACGAACTGCGGGATCAGGCTCATGTAGAACACCCCGGCCTTGGGGTTCAGCAGGTTCGTCCCGACCCCGGCCCGGAACGCCGCCCACCGCGACCCGGCCACGGCCGGCTCCGGCTCCTCTTCGGCGGGCTGCTCCCGCCTGGCCTTCCAGAGCGCCGTGGCGCCCAGCCACACCAGGTACGCGGCGCCGCAGACGCGCAGCACGTCGTAGGCGAGGCGGGACGCCGTCAGCAGCGCGGTGAGGCCGATCGCGGTGGCGAGCCCCCACACGCAGCAGCCCGCGACGATCCCGAGCGCCGCGGCGAACCCTCCGCCGCGTCCGAGCGCGACGGACGTCCGGAGCACGAGCAGGGTGTCCAGGCCGGGCATCACGTTGATGATCATCGCGGCCCCGGCGAACGCGAGCGCGGCCGTCAGCATGGCGCCGGCGGGCGGGCCTCGTGGCGGGCGTCGTGGCGGGCCTCGTACGCGCCGCCGATGATGTGCTCGCGCCCCCACGCGCCGAGCGGCGCCAGCGCCTCGTTCAGCGACGCGCCCAGCGGGGTCAGCGAGTACTCCACCCGGGGCGGCACCTCCTCGAACACCTCGCGGTGCACGATGGCGTCCGCCTCCAGCTCGCGCAGCTGGGCGGTGAGCACCTTCTCGGTCACCCCGGGCAGGTTCCTGCGCAGCTCACCGAACCGGCAGGGCCGCTCGGCGAGCGCCCACAGGATCAGGACCTTCCATTTGCCGCCGATCACGTCCATCGCCGCGTCGATCCCGCACACGTACGCGCCCGGCCTCCGCCCGATCCCCATCAGCCCTCCCGCCGGCTCACTGACCTCGCGGTAACCACGCACTTCGAAGTGCGTACTTGATCATCCGCGGGCCCTACGAGAAGCCTAGTCGGCATGAACCACACTGATTCGGACACCACTTCGCTCACTCTGCTCGGGCTCGGCGACATGGGGACGGCGCTCGCCCGCGCCTGGCTCGCCGCCGGGCGCTCGCTGACCGTCTGGAACCGCACGCCCGGCCGCGCCGAGGCCCTCGCCGCAGCGGGCGCCGAGGTCGCGGACACGGCCGCCGCCGCGGTCGCGGCCGGCGACCTGGTCGTCGTCTGCCTGCTCGACGACGCGTCGGTCCGCGGGGTCCTCGCGGACGCGGACCTGGCGGGCAAGGACCTGGTCGACCTCACCACCGGCACCCCCGCCGAGGCCCGCGCGCGGGCGGCGTGGGTCGAGGAGCGGGGCGCCCGCTTCCTGGACGGCGGGATCATGGCGGTCCCGCCCATGATCGGGGCCGAGGGGTCCGGCGGCTACGTCTTCTACAGCGGGTCCCGTCCCCTCTTCGACGAGCACCGCGCCACGCTCGCCGTCCCGGCCGGGACCGTCTACGTCGGTGAGGACCCCGGCTTCGCCGCCCTGCACGACGTGGCGCTGCTCAGCGCGATGACGGGGATGTTCGCCGGCGTCGCGCACGCGTTCGCGCTCGTCCGCGGCGAGGACGTCGCGCTGAAGGACTTCGCCCCCATGCTCAGCGGCTGGCTCACGGCCATGGCCGGCTACGCGAACGGCATGGCCGAGCAGCTGGACAGCGGCGACTACACGAGGGGCGTGACGTCCAATCTCGCCATGATGGTGCGGGGCAACGCGACGCTGCTGCGCACGGCCGAGGAGCAGGGGGTCAGCCCCGAGCTGCTGACGCCGTTCATGGACCTGATGCGGCGCCGCCTCGACGACGGCCACGCCGACGAGGGCACCGCCGGCGTCGTCGACCTCATCGTCCGCTGATCGCGAGCCGCCGGTGGCGGCCGGGCCCCGCGAGCCGCCGGTACGAACGGCGCGCGGGGGCGGCCGCCATCGGCCACCGCCGAACCGAACGCAATTCGGTAGGGTGGCGGCATGGCGGATGTCCTCGATGATCTCGCGGCCGAGTACCGGCAACTGGACGCCGTGCTGGCGGCGTTGAGCCCGGCGCAGTGGTCCGCGCCGTCCGGCGCGGACGGCTGGACGGTCGCCGACGTGGTCCTGCACCTCGCGCAGAGCGAGGAGGCGGTCGGCAGCCCGGCGGTCGGCGACACCGGGTCGTTCCTGCCGTCCACCGCGACCACCGTCGACGGCGCGATGGCCGGCCTGGTCGCGGCCGAGCGCGGCATGCCGCCGGACGCCCTGCTCGCCCGCTGGCGCAAGGCGGCCTTCGCCACGCCGGACACGCTCCGCTCCTACCCGCCGGGCACCCGCCTCGCCTGGGTGCGGACGTCCCTCTCCCCGCGGACGCTCGCCACGACGCGGCTCGCCGAGCACTGGGCGCACGCGCAGGACATCACCGTCCCGCTGGGCATCGACTACCCGGACACCGACCGCCTGCGCCACATCGCCTGGCTGGCCCACCGGACCCTTCCCTACGCGTTCTCGGTCGCGGGTCGTCCCGACGCGGCCGTCCACTGCGACCTCACCGCGCCGGACGGCGCCCGCTGGACCTTCGGCGACCCCGCGGCGCCCAACCGGATCACCGGTCCGGCGGCGGACTTCTGCCGCGTCGGCGCCCGCCGCCTCACGCCCGAGCAGACCGCCCTCACCGCCGAAGGCCCGGACGCCGCCGAGGCGCTCCGCCTCGTCCGCAACTACGCCGCCTGACCCCTCACCGCCTCGCCGGGCCGGCTCAACGTGCGGCCGTCGACCAGGGCCGTGCCGAGGGCGGGGCGCCCACGCCGGGAGGACGCGGGCGTTCGGGAACGAGCGCGATCGTGGAGGTGGGACCGGCGTCGGCGCCGCCGACGCGCAGCAGCCCGCGCCTGGTCAGGTACCGGAGCGCCTCGCGGACCTGCTCGGGGGTCGCCATGAGACGATCAGCCAGGGCGGCGCGGGTGTGGCGGCCGGGCGACCACAGCGCCACCGACAGGACGTCCATGGCCAAAGGCCCGTAACGCTTGTCCCCCTGACCCGGACCGCCGGTGGCGACGGCCGGACGGGAACGGGCCAGGAATCGCGGCGGTTCGGGAGAACCGGCCACCGGCCAGAATTGCAGAAGCCATCGGTGCCCGTCGGAGGTCCGGCGGCGGAGAACGCGGAGCCGGTGCAGCCCGGCCCGTGCGAGTCTCAGGTTCCATGGCGAATCGTCGCCGCGCCCGCGGGTCAGCTTTATATCGCCGCGCGAAGTGAGAAACGGCGTATCGAGCGCATCGCTCCACCCCCCGGAACCTCGTCCGGGCGGGGCGTCATGCGCCTCCAGACGCACGTGCGCATGCGGGGCCGCGGTGCCGAGAACCCAGCCGGCGCCCGCCCTGGCGAGATCGCTCCGCGCCCCTCCCGCGAAGGTGTCCTCCGCGAGAAGGGGCAGATTCAGATGGCGGAGTTCGCCCGTTCCTCCGACCCCGGCGGGCCAGAAGCCACGGACCACGAGCGCACCGAATTCGGCTCGATAATCGCCGTCCTCGTACGTCCCGAGCAGAGTCATGTCCGCAAACTAACAACGGCCTCCGACAAAACGCGGAATTGATCTCCATGAGGGAATGAGACACCCGGCGACATCCCCTGGGCGGGACGGGTCAGTCCGCCGAGCGGGAGTCCTCGAGCAGGGCGGTCGCGGCGCGGTGGATCTTCTCGAGGGCGGTCATCAAGTGCTCGCGCTCCGCCCCGGTCAGGTCCGCGAGGACCGCCTCCTCCAAGGCGCGGCGCTCCCCTTCGACCGGCTCCTGGAGGGCCCGCCCCTCGTCGGTCAGCCACAGCCGGACGAGCCGGTTGTCGCGTTCGTCGCGGCGGCGGGTGAGCAGCCCGGCGGCGGCCATCCGGGTGGCCATCTTGACGACGGTGGGCGTGGTGACGCGCAGTTCGGCGGCGATCTCGCCGGGGGTGCGGCCGTCGCGTTCCCAGAGGGCGGCGAGCAGGTGGTTCTGCCCCAGATGCAGCCCGTGCCGGCGCATGCCGTCGTCGGCCGCCGCGCGGAGCGCCTTCGACGTCCTGCCGTGCAGGTCCAGGAACTCGGGCATCGGACCTCCGAAAGATCGATTGACGGCTAATCATTTACCGGCTAACGTTCCCCATGTTCATTAGACGGCAAACGACTTCTGGAGCCGCCATGCTACTCGTCACCGGAGCCACCGGGAACATCGGCCGCGACCTCGTCCGCGAGCTGGACGCCAAGGGCGCCGACGTGCGGATCCTCGTCCGCGACCCGGCCCGCGCCGCCGACCTGCCCGCCCGCGCCGAGCGCGCGGTCGGCGACCTGGACGACCCCGCCACCCTGCCGGCCGCCTTCCGCGGCGCCGAGCGGCTGTTCCTCCTCACCCCGGGCATCGGCACCGCCCAGGCGGCGCACGCCGCGGCGGCCGCGCGCGACGCCGGGGTCCGGCACATCGTGCTCCTGTCGTCGACGAACGTGCTCGGCGACCCGATGCCCGCCATGGGCCGCTGGCACCACGAGCGGGAGGAGGCGGTCCGCGCGTCCGGCGTCCCCGCCACGATCCTGCGACCGGGCGGCTTCATGCTGAACGCCCTGGAGTGGCTGCCGACCATCCGGGAGGGCGGGTACGTCCTCGACCCGGTCGGCCCCGGCCGGTTCGCGCCGATCGACACCGCCGACATCGCCGCCGCGGCCGCCGCCGTCCTGACCGGGGACGGCCACGAGGGCGAGGCGTACGCGCTCACCGGCGACGAGCTGCTCACCGTCGCCGAGCAGGTCGCCATCCTGTCCCGCGCCATCGGCCGCGACCTGCGGATACGGGAGGTCCGCACGCCGGAGGAGGCGGTGCGCGCCCGGTTCCCCGCCGGTGCTCCCCCGGCGCTCGCCGAAGCCCTCGTCGAGGGGTTCGCGCTGATGCGCGCGGACACCACGGGGTTCCGCACGGATACGGTGGAACGGCTGACCGGACGCGCTCCGCGGACGTTCGCCGACTGGTGCGCCCGCAACGCCGCCGCGTTCCGGGAGGACCCCGGCGCCTGACCGGAGCGGAGCGAGGTGCCCGATGGACGAGACGCCACCGCCGCGACGAGTGCGCGGGAACGGACTGGTGCTGCGCGAATGGGCGGACGGCGATCTGGACGCCCTCGTCGCACTGCTCGATGACCCGGTGGTCGCCCACCGCACCCCGCTCCCCTCACCCTTCGACCTGGCGGCGGCCCGGCGCTATCTGGACGACGCGCGCAAGGCCGGACGCGGCGGCGAGCGCGTCCAGCTCGCGATCACGACCGACGGCCTTGAGGCGAAGGGCGAGATCCGGCTCAACCGGCTGCTCGGCACGATCAGCTACGTCGTCGGCGCCCCGTACCGGGGGCAGGGCCTCGCCTCACGCGCTCTCCAGCTGATGACCCGCTACGCGCACGCCGAAGCCGGGCTCCCGCGCACGCTCCTGGAGATCGAGCCGGACAACCAGGCCAGCATCGCGGTCGCGCGGTCCGCGGGCTACCGGCCGACCGACGCACCGGCCGCCGTCGTCGAGGGCGACCGGCGCTCGTTCACCCTGCTCACCTGGACGCACACGGCCCCCTGACCGGCGCGCACGGCGGCGGGGCGCCGGGGCGGCCGGCCGTCCAGGTGTCGGCGAGGGCGCAGATCCGGGCGAGGGCGGCCGCGACCCGCACGCGGTCGCCCGGGGGGAGGAAGTCGGC
>NZ_JBEYYT010000174.1:0-18012 GCF_040645715.1 Spirillospora sp. NPDC046719
GTCGCGGGTCGGGCCGCGGGGCGGGCCGTCCAGCGCGGCGGCGCCGCCGCGGCCGAGCAGCGGGCCCGCGGAGTCGCCCGCGACGACCACCTCGACGCCCGTCAGGTCGGGCAGGGCGCGAAGGTCCAGCGCGTGCAGCGAGCGCAGCGCCGCCCCGCCGGGCGGCAGGTCCTTGCCGAGCGCGTCCAGCAGCCGCCCGCCGAGCCCCTGGACGAGCCCCGCGCCGCCGTCGGTGCAGGCGCCGCCGCCGAGCCCGAGCACGATCCGCCGCGCGCCGAGCCGCAGCGCGTGCGCCATCAGCTGCCCGGTGCCGAGGCTGGACGCCGTGAGCGGGCTCGGCTTGCCGCCCGGCAGCCGGCGCAGCCCCGACGCCTCCGCCAGCTCCACCACCGCGGTGCGGTCGCGCAGCGCCAGCCGCGCGGTCACCGGCCGGCCGGTCGGCCCGCAGACCTCGACCTCGACGCGGCGCCAGCCCGCCGCGACGGCCGCCTCGACGGTGCCGTCCCCGCCGTCGGCGACGGGCAGCTCGACGAGCGGGACGTCCGGCCGGGCGCGGCGCAGCCCGGCGGCGAGGTGGCGGGCCACCTGCGCGGCGGTCAGCGCGCCGGGGAACCGCCCGGGCGCGAGCAGGACGTGGCCGTGCGCGGGAGGGTCGGGGGGACGGTCCGCGGACACCACAGCCACGCCTTTCACGCCGGGGGGTAGGGCCCTACCTTCTGCTTACGCCATGACGGCACTATTTGACACCCGCAAGCGTGTCCGAGACTTTCAAATGCGCCGACATTCGCGTGAGAATCTCGCGGGCCCCCGCCCCTACTTCACCCCGAGCCACGTCTCGATCGGGTGAATCGCGAAGAACAGCAGGAACAGGAGCACCACGGGCCACAGCCACACCGACACCTCGCGGACCCTGCCGCGGGCCAGCTTGATGATCGCGTAGGTGACCACCCCGCCGCCGATGCCGATGGTGATCGAGTAGGTGAACGGCATCAGCACGATGGTGAGGAACGCCGGGATCGCGATCTCCAGGTCGTCCCACGTCACCTTGGCGACCTGCGTCATCATCAGCGCGCCGACCACCACCAGCGCCGGCGCGGCGGCCTGCGCGGGCACGACCGCGGCGAGCGGGGTGAGGAACAGGGTGAGCGCGAACAGCGCGCCGGTCGCGATGTTGGCCAGGCCGGTCCGGGCGCCCTCGCCGACGCCCGCCGCCGACTCGACGAACACGGTGTTGGCGGACGAGCTGGTCACGCCGCCGAGCGCGGCGGACAGGCCGTCCACCGACAGGATCCGGCCGAGCCGCGGCACCTCGCCCCGCTCGTTGGTGAGGCCGGCCTCGTCGCTGATGCCGAGGATGGTGCCCATCGCGTCGAAGAACCCGGACAGCACCAGGGTGAACAGCACCACCAGCGCCGTGATCACGCCCGCCCGGCCGAACCCGCCGAACAGGTCGACCTTCCCGAACAGCCCGAAGTCGGGCGTGGCGAACACCTTGTGCGGCAGGTCCGGGGTGACCACGCCCCAGCCGCCGTCCGGCACCGACGCGTACGACTGGATGACCACCGCGAGCACGGTGCCGGCGATGATGCTGATCAGGATGGCGCCGGGCACCCTCCGCACGTACAGCACGATCATCAGCAGCAGGGTGAGGCCGAAGACCAGCGCCGGCAGGGTCTCCAGCCGCCCGCCGGTGCCGAGCGACAGCGGCGGGCTGGTCTTGCTCGAGGTGACGAACCCGGAGTCGTACAGCCCGACCAGCGCGATGAACGCGCCGATGCCGACCGCGATGGCGTGCTTGAGCGCCAGCGGGATCGAGTTCATGATCCGCTCGCGGACGCCGGTGAGCGCCAGCAGCACGATGATCACGCCCTCGATCACCACGAGGCCCATCGCCTGCGGCCAGGTCATCACCGGCGCCGCCTGGAAGGCCACCACCGCGTTGATGCCGAGGCCGGCGGCGAGGGCCAGCGGCGCGTTCCCGACCAGGCCCATGATCACCGTGGTGATCGCGGCGGACAGCGCGGTCATCGTGGTCAGCTGCGGGATCGACAGCGTCGCGCCGGTGACGTCCTTGGCCCCGCCGAGGATGATCGGGTTCAGCAGGATGATGTAGGCCATGGCGAAGAACGTGGTGACGCCGCCGCGCAGCTCGCGCGCCACCGTGGTCCGCCGGCCGGTCAGGTCGAACAGCCGGTCCAGCGGCCCGCGCCCGCCGGCCGGCGGTGATGCGTCGGCCCCTGCCGTGTTGATCTTGGACATTCGCGCGTGCTCCGCCTTCACCAGCGTCGTTCCCGGAAAGTGCGAGCACAGGTTAGCCGCCGGGCGGCCCGGCGTCGTCCACCGGTGCGGCCCGTCCCCGCGGGCGAGCCCGGCGGGGCCCGCCGCCGCGCGGCGCCCGGTGCCGGGATGTGGTTCAGGACCAGCGCTGCGTGACGGGAACGGTCCGCTATAGCCTGCCATGGTGCGAATGCGAGACTCGGCGGACGCGCCGGCCCCCGAAGCGCAACGGGACTCCTACGCGGACTCCTACGCGCTGCTGCTGGCCGCCGTCCCGGAGCGGACGCGCTGGTCGTTCCGGGAGCGGATGCTCGGCCCGCTGGAGGAGTACGACAGCAGCAGGCAGGCCGAGCTCCTGCACACCCTGGAGGTGTTCCTGGCCTGCTCGGGGTCGTGGAGCCGGAGCGCGACCCGGCTGCACGTCCATGTGAACACGCTTCGGTACCGAATCCGCCGAA
The DNA here is from genome assembly GCF_040645715.1 of Spirillospora sp. NPDC046719. Taxonomy (NCBI): domain Bacteria; kingdom Bacillati; phylum Actinomycetota; class Actinomycetes; order Streptosporangiales; family Thermomonosporaceae; genus Spirillospora; species Spirillospora sp. NPDC046719. The sequence continues at coordinate 2,736 of NZ_JBEYYT010000174.1, forward strand.
TCGAGGACCTCACCGGCCGGGACCTCGGCACACTTGAGGACCGAGTCGACTTCTTCCTCGCCCTGCGCGCGACGCGTCCGGCGAGCACCCTGTAGGCGACCACAAGGAAGAGCGGGGTCACATGGACCGGGAGACACTGGGGCAGCGCATCCGCGCCCTGCGGATCAGGCAGGGCGTGAGCCAGGCGCAGCTGGCCTTCCCCGAGCTGTCCGACAGCTACATCTCGCTGATCGAGAGCGACAAGCGGGTCCCCGCCCCGAGCGTGGTCGACCTGCTCGCCGTGAAGCTGAACTGCTCGGCGACCTACCTCGTCAGCGGCGTCAGCGAGGACGTCGTGGACGAGCTGCGCGTCACCCTGGACTACGCCGAGATCGCGCTGCGCAACGGCGCCGCGGCCGAGGCGCGGGCCCGGTTCGCCGAGGTGCTGGCCAACGCCGACGCCGTCGCGCTGCCGGAGATGCTGCACCAGGCCCGCTGGGGGCACGCCCTCGCGCTGGAGGCGGCGGGCGAGCTGGAGGAGGCGATCGCCGGGCTGCGCGCGCTGACCGAGGAGGCGTCCGCCGAGGCCGACCTCGACCACTGGGCGCGGGTGCACGTCGCGCTGAGCCGCTGCCTGCGCGAGCGCGGCGACATCAGCGCGGGCGTGCAGGCCGCCGAGGGAGCGCTGCGGCACCTCATCGCGACCGGCGCCGACTCCACCGACGCCGCCGTGCACCTCGGCGCGGCGCTGCTGGCCGCCTTCATCGAACGCGGCGACCTCGTTCGCGCCCGGCAGCTCGCCGGTCAGCTGGTCGAGCGGGCCGAGCGGATCGGCAGCGCGCGGGCCCGCACGGTCGCCTACTGGGAGGCCGCGAACGTCGCGCAGATCCGCGGCGAGTACGAGGAGGGCGTCGGGCTCGCCGAGCGGGCGCTGATGCTGGCCGGCGACGGCGAGGACCCGCGCGACCTCAACCGGCTCCGGGTCGTCTACGCGGGGCTGCTGCTGCGCGCCCGGCCCGACCAGGCGGTGCAGGCCCGCGAGCTGCTCGCCCGGGTGAGCGGGGAGATCAACGCCGGCTCCGCCGGGGAGATCGACGTGGCCCGGTGCCTGACCGAGCTGGCCCGCGCGGAGACCGCGCTCGGCCGCCCGGCGGAGGCGGTGCGGCTCGCCGAGGACGCCCTGGAGCTGCTCGGGGACGCGCCGCGCCGGGTCACGGCGGGCGCGCTGACCGTGCTCGGCGAGGCGTGCGTGCGGCTCGGCGACCGCGACCGCGCGGTGGAGGTCCTCACGAGGGCCGCGACGTGCCTGGAGGACATGGAGTCCTCGCGGGAGGCGGCGCAGGCGTGGTTCGACCTCGCCGAGGTGCTCGCCGAGACGGGCACGCGGGAGCCGCGGATGGCCGCCTACCGCCGCGCCCTGACCTGCGTCGGAGTCTGACCGCCACGAATCCCGGATCTTCTGGGGCGAACTGTCCCGGGCGCCGCTGCGTCCGTGAGTCAATGCTGCGAGACGCCTGAAACGGGGAGATATCGGTGTTCGGTGTGGTCCGTCCCTGCAAGCACGCGCTGTGCGGGACGCTCTTCAAGGACTGGATGGCGCACCTGTGCGGGCTGTGCCTGACGCTGCGGGCCGAGCACGGCCAGGCGGCGCGGCTCGTCACCAACTACGACGGGCTGCTCGTCTCGGTGCTGGTGGAGGCGCAGGCGCCGGAGCTGTCGCCGCGCCGCAAGGCCGGGCCCTGCGCGCTGCGCGGGATGAAGACCGCCGAGGTCGTGACCGCGAAGGCGGAGGGCGCGCGGCTGGCGGCGGCCGCGTCGCTGCTGCTCGCCGCCGGGAAGACCCGCGACCACGTCGCGGACGGCGACGGCGCGTACGCGCGCCGGCTGGTCGCCGCCGCCGCGGGCCGGGCCGCCTCCCGCTGGGACGCGGCGGGCGCGCGGACGGGCGCCGCCGTCGGGTTCGACCCGTCGGTGCTGCGCGAGGCCGTCGCCCGGCAGGCCGTGCTGGAGGCCGAGCCGGGCCTGCGGCTGCTCGACCTCACCGAGCCCACCGAGACCGCCGTCGCGGCCGTGTTCGCGCACACCGCGGTCCTCGCCGGCAAGGAGGGCAACGCCGAGACGCTGGCGGAGGCGGGCCGCCACTTCGGCCGCCTCGCGCACCTGATCGACGCCGTCGAGGACGTCGCCGACGACGCGGCGGCGGGCGCGTTCAACCCGCTCCTGGCCACCGGCACGACGCCCGCCGAGGCCCGCAGGTACGCCGACGACGCGCTGCACGGGCTGCGGCTGGCCCTGGCCGACCTGGAGATGGAGCGGCCGCGCCTCGTCCGGGCCCTGCTGGACCGGGAGGTCCGCCGGTCGGTCGACCGGGTCTTCGCCGCCTACCCGCCGGGTCCGGAGCAGCCGCCGTACCGGCCCGGCCAGTACCCGCCGCCCGGCCAGTACCCGCCGCCCGGCGCCCCGTCCCAGCACGGGTACCCGCCCCAGCACGGCGGCGGTCACGGCGACGGCGGCGGCTGGTTCCCGCCGCACGGCGGCGGGGGAGGCGGCGGCGCGAACTTCGGGCACCGGCCGCCGGGCCGCCGCCCGGGATGGCCGATCCCGTGCTTCACCGGGACGGCGGTGTGCCTGACCTGCGGGGTGTTCCAGCCCGACTGGAGCGAGCACCACGGCAAGGACTGCGGGGACCGCTGCTGGTGCACCCGGCATTGCGACGACTGCTGCGACGGCTGCGACTGCTGCAGCGGCTGCGACTGCTGCGACTGCGACTGCTGTGACGGGTGCGACTGCTGTGACTGCGACTGCGGGTGCAATTGATCGTCCGCTCTTGACCAAGCAAAAGCTTGGGTGGCAGTGTCGCGGACGTGGCGAGCCCGACCTTCGCGGACCTTCTGCTGGAACGGGCCGGTGACGGGCACCCCGCGCTCCGGTTCGAGGACGAGACCTACAGCTGGGCGCAGGCCGTGGCGGCCGCCCGGACGCGCGCCGCGCTGCTGCCGGACGCGTGCCCCGAGCCGCCCGGCCGCCCCCGGCACGTCGGGGTGCTGCTGGAGAACGTCCCCGAGTACGTGTTCTGGATCTTCGCCGCGGCGCTCGGCCGCGCCACCGTCGTCGGCGTCAACCCGACCCGGCGCGGTGCCGAGCTGGCCGCCGACGTCCGGCACACCGACTGCGACGTGATCGTCACCGACACCGCCCACCTCCCGCTGCTGGACGCGCTCGGCGAGGAGTTCCCGGCGGACCGGGTCCTCGTCGTCGACTCCGCCGCGTACGAGGCGTCGCTGCGCGCGGCGGCGGGCAGGGCGGCGGACGGGGCGGACCGCGGCGACCCCGGCGCGCGGCCGGACGACCGGCTGCTGCTCCTGTTCACGTCCGGGTCGACCGGCGCGCCGAAGGCGGTCGCCTGCGGGCAGGGACGGCTCGCCGCGATCGCGGAGCGGTCCGCGATGATGGGGATCGAGCGCGACTCCGTCACCTACGTCGCGATGCCGCTGTTCCACGGCAACGCGGTGATGGCCAACCTGGCGATGGCCGTGCACGCGGGCGCCACCGTCGCGCTGCGCCGCCGCTTCTCCGCGTCCGGCTTCCTGCCCGACGTGCGCCGGTTCGGCGTGACCTACTTCAACTACGTCGGGCGCGCCCTCGCCTACATCCTCGCCACCCCCGAGCGTCCCGACGACCGCGACAACACGCTGCGGTGCGCGTTCGGCACGGAGGCGTCCGCCCAGGACATGGCCGGGTTCGCGCGCCGGTTCGGATGCCGGATCATCGAGGGCTACGGCTCCAGCGAGGGCGCGATCTCGCTGCGCAAGACGCCGGACTCGCCGCCCGACGCGCTCGGCGTCGCGCCGCCCGACGTCGAGGTCGCCGTGCTCGACCCCGGCACCGGCCGCGAGTGCCCGCGGGCCCGCTTCGACGCCTCCGGCGCCCTGCTCAACCCCGGCGAGGCCATCGGCGAGCTCGCTGGGATCAACGCCGGCGCCGCCTTCGAGGGCTATTACAAGGACCCGGAGGCCGACGCCGAACGGGTCCGCGGCGGCACGTACTGGAGCGGCGACCTCGGCTACCGCGACGAGGCCGGCTACTTCTACTTCGCCGGGCGCGGCGCCGACCGGCTCCGCGTCGACAGCGAGAACTTCGCCGCCGCGCCGGTCGAGCGGATCCTGTCGCGCTGGCCCGCCGTGGTGATGTGCGCCGTCTACCCCGTCCCGGACCCGCGCACCGGCGACCAGGTGATGGCCGCGCTGGAGCTGCACGACGGCACCGCGTTCGACGCCGACGGGTTCGCCGCCTTCCTGGCCGCGCAGCCCGACCTCGGGACGAAGTGGGCGCCGCGGTTCGTCCGGGTCGTCGGGCAGATGCCGCTGACCGCGACGGGGAAGGTGCACAAGCGGCCGCTCCGCCGCCTCCTGTGGGAACCGGCGGACGGGCAGCGGGTGTGGGTGCGCCCGGGACGCGCCCTGGCCTACGAGCCGCTGACCGCCGGACACGTCGAGGCCCTGCGCGCCGAGTTCGCCGAGCACGGCCGCGATCACGCTTTGGGCACGCTCTGACGGCCTTCCCCCACCCCGGACGTGCCATCGGCGCCGCGTCAGTACGCTAGAAGGGCCCTGATTCCCATCTAGAGAACCCGGCCACCCCATGAGAACCCTCACGACCCGCGGGCCCCTGCGCCGCCTCGGTCTCGTCGCCGTCCTCGCCGCCGCGCTCGGCGCCCTGACCGCGACCCCCGCGCTGGCCCACACCCAGCTGGTGAGCAGCACGCCCGGCAAGGGGGCGTCCGCCGCCTCGGTCACCGAGGTGAAGCTGGTCTTCAGCGACGAGATCAGCAACGCGAAGGTGATCGTCAAGGACGCGCACGGCAAGGCCTTCCAGGCGGGCGCCGCCGAGCACCAGGGCACCACGGTCACGCAGAAGCTGACCGGCGCGCTGCCCGCCGGGTCGTACACGGTCGCCTACCGGGTCGTCGGCGCGGACGGGCACCCCGTCCAGGCCGACGGCCTCACCTTCACCGCGACCGCCGCCGGCGGGGACGGGAGCACCGGCGAGCAGCCGCAGGCGGCGCCCAAGGGCGGCGTGGGCGCGGTCGACCAGACCGGCCCCGCCGCGACCAGCAACGAGCAGCCGCTCAAGATCGACCAGCAGCAGGCCGCCGAGTCCGACTCCGGGTCCGGGTCCGGGATGGTGACCTGGGGCCTGATCGGCGTCGGCGTGCTGCTCGGCATCGGCATCGGCGTGGCCATCGTCTACCGGGCCAAGCGCAAGCACGGGGCGGCCGCCGCGAGTGAGTGACGAACACCAGTGATCGGGGTCTGGCAGTGAGGAACGTCGGTGAGTGAGGGCGGCCTGCGCGTGCTGCGCGCCGCCGCCGCGGCGGTCGCGGCGGGGGCCGCGGTCCTGGTGGCCGCGCTCGTCCTCGGCGGGGCGGTGACCGAGCAGGTCATCCCCGGCATCGGGGACGCCGGCGCCGCCACCCGGTGGGGGCTGCCCGCGTCGCGGACGGCGATGGACCTGCTGTCCGCGCTGACCGTCGGCGCGCTCCTCGCGGGCGCCGCGCTGCTGCCCGTCGAGGGCGGGCGCGACGCGCCGAAGCTGTCCCGGGACTCGGTCGGCTACCTGCGCGCGGCGTCGTGGCTGGCGGCCGGATGGGCCGCCGCCGCGGCGGCCACGCTGGTGTTCACCGTCGCCGACGTGCTCGGCCAGCCGGTCACCGACGTGATCGGCGGCAACGAGCTGAGCAGCTACGTCGGCTCGCTGGAGCAGGGCACCGCGCTGATGATCGTGGTGCTGCTGGCCGTCGTGGTGGCGCTGCTGGCGCGCACCACGACCACCCCGGCCGCCGCGTTCGGGCTGCTGGCCATGGCCGGGATCGCGCTGCTGCCGCCGCCGCTCACCGGGCACTCCGCGTCGGCCGCCAACCACGAGGTCGCCGTCACCGGCGTCGCGCTGCACGTCGCCGCGATCGCGCCGTGGGTCGGCGGCCTCGCGGTCGTCGGCGCGCACGCGCTGCTCGGCCGCGACAAGCTGCCGATCATGGCCGAGCGGTTCAGCCGGATGGCGCTGTGGTGCTACGTCACCGTCGGCGCCAGCGGCATGGTCAACGTGATCTCCCGGCTGCCGGACCCGTCGGAGCTGGTCACCACCGACTACGGGCGGCTCGCCCTCGGCAAGATCATCGCGTTCGCGGCGCTCGGCTGGTTCGGCTGGTGGCACCGCGAGCGGACGATCCCTGCGCTGCACGACCGCAAGCCGCGCGCGTTCGCGCGGCTCGCCGCCGTCGAGGCCGCCGTCATGGCCGCCACCATGGGCCTCGCCGTCGCGCTCGCCCGCACCGCGCCGCCGCCGGAGAGCGGCACCGAGTCGGCGATCAAGACGCAGCTCGGCTTCGACATGCCGCCGCACATCAACCTCGAGCGGCTCGCGACGCTGTGGCACTTCGACCTGTTCTTCGGCGTCCTGGTCGTCGTGCTCGGCGGCCTGTACCTGGCGGGGGTGCTGCGGCTGCGGCGGCGCGGCGACTCCTGGCCGGTCGGACGCACCGTCTCGTGGTTCTTCGGGCTGCTGACGATCGTCATCGTGACCCAGACGGGCGTCTCCCGGTACGCGCCGATCCTGTTCAGCGTGCACATGGCGCAGCACATGGTGCTGAACATGCTGACACCGATCTTCCTGGTGGCCGGCGCGCCGACGACGCTGGCGCTGCGCGCGCTCAAGCCCGCCCGGATCCGCGGCGACCGCGGCCCGCGCGAGTGGCTCACCGCGATGCTGCACAGCCGGTTCGTCCGGTTCGTCGCCCATCCGGCGTTCGCCACGATCCTGTTCATGGGCAGCACGTTCGCGCTGTACTTCACGCCGCTGTTCGAGAAGCTCATGGGCGACCATCTCGGGCACATCGCGATGATGGTGCACTTCCTGGCGTCGGGCTGCCTGTTCTTCTGGGTGCTGCTCGGCATCGACCCGGCGCCGCGCCGGCTGCCGCACCCGATGCGGCTGCTGCTGCTGTTCGTCACCATGCCGTTCCACGCGTTCTTCGGCATCGCGCTGATGAGCCTGAACCAGGCCCTCGCGACCGGCTGGTACAACGCCGTCAACCCGCCGTGGGGCACCACGATCCTGCACGACCAGCACACCGCCGGGTCGATCGCGTGGGCGTTCGGCGAGGTGCCGACCTTCGTCGTCCTGCTGGTGATGGCGTTCCAGTGGTACGCCGACGACCAGCGGCAGGCCCGCCGGATGGACCGCAAGGCCGACCGCGCCGCCGAGCGCACCGCGCGCGGTGAGGCGGGCGCGGAGGAGGACGAGCTCGCCGCCTACAACGCGCGCCTGGCCAAGCTCGCCGAGCGCGACCGGCTCGCGGGCGGGCAGGACCGCAAGGCCGCCCGGCAACCCGAGGCGTGACGCCGCCTCTGACGCGGCGGGCGGCTCCCCCGTGCGGGGGAGCCGTGCCGGTCGCGCGGGGGAGGGGGCGGCGCCGCCGTTCTGCCAGGATCGGGGAGTGGCCGGTGCACTGCATCCGCTGATCGAGCGGACGACCTGGCGGCGCTGGGCCCACCTGGTGGTGGGCGGTGCGCTGCTCATGCCGTACTGGTTCCTCGGCATGACCCTCGCCGCGCTCCTGCCCTTCAACGGGCCGGGCGCGGGGGTGCTGGCGCTGCTGGTGTTCCCGGCGGCCGCCGCGTTCGTCACCGGTCTCGTCCCGTCGGTGCGGCTGCTGGAGAGCTCGCTGGCCAAGGAGCTGCTGCGGGGTCCGGCGGCGGCGCTGGCGCCCGGCCCGGCGGCGACCTGGGAGAGCCGGACGCGGTCCGGCGCGTGGTTCACCCTGCACCTGTTCGCCGGCGTGGTCGTCAGCGGGCTCAGCCTGGCCGTGCCGCCGTTCGCGTTCGTGCTGGTCATGGCGCCGCTGGTGGACTGGGACGAGCGGCTGCTCGGCCGGTGGGCCCGCCCCGGGACGTGGGCGGAGTGGGCGGCGCCGCCGGCCGGGATCGCCGGGGTGGCGGTGCTGCTCGTCCTGATCGTGGCGGGCGGCGTGCTGCTGGCGCGGCTGGCGCCGCGGTTCCTCGGGCCGACCGCCGCGGAGCGGCTCGCGGAGCTGGAGGCGCGGGCGGTCCGGCTCGCCGAGCGCAACCGGCTGGCGCGCGAGCTGCACGACTCGGTGGGGCACGCGCTCAGCGTCGTGACGCTGCAGGCGGGCGCGGCCGGGCGCGTCCTGGACACCGATCCGGAGTTCGCCCGGGAGGCGCTCGGCGCGATCGAGGAGTCGGCGCGCGCCGCGCTGGAGGACCTCGACCACGTGCTCGGACTGCTGCGCGAGGACCGGTCCCGGCCGGCGCCGCAGCCCACGCTGAAGGACCTCGGCCGGGTGCTGGAGCAGACGCGGCTCGCCGGGGTGCGGCTCGACTCGGAGGTGGACCCGCAGGTCGAGCACGTGCCCGCGGCGGTCTCCCGGGAGGCGTACCGGATCGTCCAGGAGGGGCTGACGAACGCGCTGCGGCACGCGGGCAAGGTGCCGGTGCGGCTGCGCCTCGGCGTGTCCGGGGAGCGGCTGGAGATGGAGATGAGCAATCCGCTGGGGGCGCGCGGCGTGGGGTCGGGCCACGGCGGCGGGCGCGGGCTCGGCGGCATCCGCGAGCGCGTCACCGTGCTGCGGGGCGAGATGACGGCCGGGCCGGACGGCGACCGCTGGCGGATGCACGTGTCGCTGCCGCTCGGCCGCGTCTCCTGAGCGGGCGGCGGTGGCCCGTCCCCGGAGCGGCGCGCTCCACTGGACGCGGCCGTTCCATGAGAGAGAGCAGTGCCGCCTGTGCGGGCGGTGCTTCGTGAGAGGGTCCGGGACATGACGATCAAGGTGCTGCTGGTCGACGACGAGCGGCTGATCCGGGCGGGGCTGGCGGCGATCATCAACGCCGAGGACGACCTGGCCGTGGTCGGCGAGGCGTCCGACGGCGCGGAGGTGCCGGACGCGGTGGCGCGGCTCCGCCCGGACGTGATCCTGATGGACGTGCGGATGCCGCGGCTCGACGGGATCCAGGCGACCCGCCACATCCTGGACACCGTCCGCGAGCCCCCGAAGATCATCGTCGTGACGACGTTCGAGAACGACGAGTACGTCTACGACGCGCTGAAGGCGGGTGCGAACGGGTTCCTGCTGAAGCGGACGCGGCCGGAGGAGATCCTGCAGGCGGTCCGGATGGTCGCGCACGGCGACAGCCTGCTGTTCCCGGCCGCGATCCGGGAGCTGGCCGCCGCGCACGGGCCGTCGCCGGCCGGCGGGCGGGCGGCGCGCTGGCACGGCCAGCTGACCGAGCGGGAGGCGGACGTGCTGCGGCTGGTGGCGAAGGGCCGCTCCAACGCCGAGATCGCCGGGGAGCTGTTCGTGAGCCCGCAGACGGTGAAGACGCACGTCGGGAACATCCTCGCCAAGCTCCAGGCGCGGGACCGGACGCAGGCGGTCATCCTCGCCTACGAGACGGGCTTCATCACCCCGGGCTGACCCGGCATGATCGCCTTATGAGGGACTTCCGGTTCGGGTTCAACTTCTTCGACATCGCCTCCCCCGGGGACTTCGTCGAGCGGTGCCGGCGGGGCGAGCGGTACGGCTACGACGTGGCGCAGGTCCCCGACCACCTCGGCTCGCCGGCGCCGTTCCCGACGATGGTCGCGGCGGCGGACGCGACCGAGCGGCTGCGGGTCGGCACGCTGGTGCTGAACGCCGCCTTCTGGAACGCGCACCTGCTGGCCCGCGAGATCGCGACCGCCGACCGGCTCACCGGCGGGCGGGTCGAGGTCGGCCTCGGCGCGGGGCACATGAAGTGGGAGTTCGACGCGGCGGGGATCGCGTGGGAGCCGTTCGCCGCCCGCGTCGAGCGGATGACGGCGCTGATCGAGGAGCTCGGGCGGCTGTTCGGCGGGCCCGACTACGCCGAGCGCAGGCCGGTGGCCGAGCACTTCGGGCTCGCCGACCTCGCGCCGGTGCAGCGCTCGGGGTTCGGCGGCTCCGGCCCGCCGCTGCTGGTCGGCGGCACCGGCGACACGGTGCTGCGGGCCGCCGCCGAGCACGCCGACATCGTGGGGATCGCGGGGATGTACCAGGTCGAGGGCGCGGCGCCGGGGACGTTCCGGATGGGGACGGCCGAGCAGGCGGCCGAGCGGGTCGCGTTCGCCCGCGCGCACGCGGGGGAGCGGGCCGGCGCGATCGAGTGGAACGTGCTCGTCCAGCACGTCGAGGTCACCCCGGACCGGCGGGCCGCGGCCGAGCGGATCCGGGACGCCCGCGTCCCGTACATGAGCGTCGAGGAGGTGCTGGACACGCCGTTCGCGCTCATCGGCACGCACGAGCAGATCGCCGAGCAGCTGCGGGAGCGGCGCGAGCGGTTCGGCTTCTCCCACGTGACGGTGCACGGCCCGTTCCTGGACGAGTTCGGGCCGGTGATCGAGCGGCTGCGCTGACCCGCCGCCCCGACCCGCCGCGTCGGGGCGCCCGGTCCCTCTCCTAGAGTGGTGAACGAGATTCTAGAACGAGCCTCTGGAAAGGGACGACGATGGGCGCGACGTCTTCCGAGACCACCCCGCACTGGTTCGCCGGTGTGCCGCATTCGCTCGACTACCCGGACGTCTCGGTCGGCGCGATCCTCGCGGGCGCCGCGCGGCGCTGGGGCGACCGGACGGCCCTGCACCACGCCGGGCGCGACCTGTCCTTCACCGGGCTGGCGCGCGCGTCCGCCCGGTTCGCGCACGGCCTGATCGAGCGGGGCGTCGGCCGCGGCGACGTCGTCGCGCTGCACCTGCCGAACATCCCGCAGTTCGCCATCGCCTACTACGGGACGCTGCTGGCGGGCGCCACGTTCTCCCCGTGCAACCCGCTGCTGCCACCGGACGAGCTGGCCTTCCAGCTCGCCGACTGCGGCGCGGCGGTGGTCGTCACCCTCGACCTGCTCGCCGGGCCGGTCGCGCAGGTCCTCGACCGGACGAAGGTCAGCACGGTGGTGGTCGCGGGCTCGGGCGGCGGCCCGGCGGACGTGGTCGGCCTGTGCGACGGCGCGTTCGCCGGCCGCGGCGTCGCGTTCGAGGAGGTCGGCGAGGGCCGCCCGGAGGAGTTCCCCGAGGTCGGGATCGACGCCCGCCGCGACCTGGCGCACATCGCCTACACCGGCGGGACGACCGGCCGCTCCAAGGGCGTCATGCTCCCGCACCGCAACGTCGTGGTGAACACGCTGCAGTTCGCCTGCTCCGGGACGGGGTCGGTGCCCGAGCTCGACGGCCACGGCGGGCTGACGCTCCGCTCGACCGCTCCGGAGGGGGAGTACCCGACGCCGCTCGGCGAGGGCGTCATCGTCAGCGTCGCGCCCTGGTTCCACGCGATGGGCACGGTCGGCTACCTGAACTCCCAGTTCATGACCGGGACGACGATCGTGAGCCACCCGCGCCTGGACGTCCCGGCGTTCCTGGCCGACATGGAGCGGTTCCGCGCCACCGCGCTCGGCGGCGCGCCCGCGATGTTCGCCGCGCTGCTGGCCCACCCCTCGTTCGCCGAGCGCGACCTGTCGTCGGTGCGCGGCGTCCGGTCGGGCGCCGCGCCGCTGTCGCACGAGATGATCGCGCGGCTGCGGGCCGCGTTCCCGGACGCGGTGGTCGTCGAGGCGTACGGGCTCAGCGAGGTGACGATGGGCGCCACCGCGAACCCCACGCACCGGTCGGGCGTGCGCAAGACCGGTACCGTCGGCGTCCCGGTCCCGGACGTCCGGGTGAAGATCGTCGCGGCGGACGCCCCGTCCGTGGACGAGGCGACCCCCGCGCTGCCGCCCGGCGCGGAGGGCGAGGTGTGCGTGCACGGCCCGCAGGTCATGACCGGCTACCTGAACCGGCCGGAGGAGACCGCGGCGGTGCTGAGCCCGGACGGCTGGCTGCGCACGGGCGACGTCGGCGTGCTCGACGAGGACGGCTACCTGTCCATCGTCGACCGCAAGAAGGACATGCTGCTCTACAACGGCTACAACGTGTACCCCCGCGAGCTGGAGGAGAAGCTGCTCGCCCACCCCGCCGTCGCGGGCGCCGCCGTGGTCGGCCGCCCCGACCCGAAGGCGGGGGAGCTGCCGACCGCGTTCGTCGTCCGCTCCGGCGAGGTGACCGCGGACGAGCTGCTGGAGCACGTCAACGCCGCCGTCGTGCACTACAAGAGGCTCCGCGAGGTCCGGTTCGTGGACGAGATCCCGGTGTCCGCGGCCGGCAAGGTCCTCAAGCGGGAGTTGCGCGCGTCGCTGTGACGGGCGGCCGGCGCAGCGTCGCGGCGAGCTCCAGCACGGGCGCCGCGTCGCCGCGCGGGCTGATCAGCAGGTCGGTCGCGCCGGCGTCGGCGAAGCGGCGCAGCTCCCGCTCCACGGTCGCCTCGTCGCCGGCGACGACCGTCTCGTGCACGCCGGACAGTCCCTGCCGGTCGAGGATCGCCCGGTAGCCGGGGAACTCCGACGCGGCCGCGAACTGCTCGGCGAGCTGGTTCCGGACGCCGTCGGGGTCGGTGGTGAGCGCGACGACGACGCCGGCCAGCACGCGTGGGGCGGGGCGCCCGGCGGCCTCGGCGGCCCGGGTGATCGAGGGCACGATGTGGTCGGCGATCGTGGCGGCGCCGGTCCAGGTCGTCACGGTCCCGTCGGCGAGCTCGCCGGCGACCCGGAGCATCGCCGGGCCGAGCGCGGAGACGATCACCGGCGGCGGGGTCGCGCCGGGCGCGTCCACCGTGCCCACCGCGGTCAGCGTCTCGCCGCGGTACTCGACGTCCTCGCCGCGCAGCAGCGGGCGCAGCGCCGACAGGTACTCGCGGACGTGCCGCGCGGGCCGCTCGTAGGCGATGCCGTGCCCGCCCTCGATGACCGGCGGGTGGCTCGGCCCGATCCCGAGGGTGAAGCGCCCGCCCGCCATCGCCTGCGCGGTGAGGGCCTGGCTCGCCAGGGCGAGGGGGTGCCGCGGCCAGGTCGGGACGACCGCGGTGCCGACCTCCAGGCCGGGCGTCTCCCGCCCGGCGAGGGCGGCGGCCATGAGGCCGTCCCACGAGGGGACGTGGCCGAAGAAGACGCTGTCGAGCCCCGCGTCGCGCGCCAGGCGGGCCTGGGCGACGACGTCGTCCAGTGGCGCCCCCGCGGCGAGGGCGAACATTCCGATGCGCATGGACCGCTCCTAACCTGAAGCTGATGTTCCGCTTCTGCTTACGGGGACAGAGTAACCTGAACCCGATGTTCCGCTTGACCGGAGGAGGAGACGGTGCGAGCCGACGCCCGGCGCAACCGCGAGCGCATCGTCGCGTCCGCGCTGGACCTGTTCGCCGCGCGGGGATGCGCGGTGAGCATGGACGACATCGCGCGCGCGGCCGGCCTCGGCGTGGGCACGCTGTACCGGCACTTCCCGGACCGGCGCGCCCTCGTCGAGGAGATCGCCGTGTCCGCGCTGGTCCGGTTCCGCGACCGGATCGCCGAGGTCCGGGAGCGGGACGTGCCGCGCTGGGACGTCCTGGCGCTGGCCGTGGAGCACTGCGCCGGCGAGCCGTTCGCGCTGATCAAGTCCCTCGCCGGGGACGGCCCCGCGCCGCCCGAGCGGCTGGAGATCCAGGCGGAGGTGGATTCCCTGCTGGAGAAGCTGGCCGCCGAGGCGCAGGAGGAGGGCGCGGTCCGCAGCGACATCGGCCCGGCGGAGGTGGTCGAGATCATCAGCATGGCCGTCTGCCGCCCCGGCGCCCGCGCCGGCGACCCGGTCACCCGCGTCGTGCTGGACGGCCTGCGCGCCCGCCCGTGACCGGCCCGCGCCGGATCCTCAATCGCCGCTTACGTCTCATTTACCTGCGAGTAGCTACAAAAGAGACAACAGATGCAAGAGGCGACGATCGGGGGATCATGGACGCTTCGACCCTGTCCGAACTGCGCAAACCCCGCCCCTACCCGGCCGTCTCGGTGCTGATGCCGACGCACCGGTCCGCGCCCGGCAACCGGCAGGACCCGATCCGGCTCCGCAACCTGCTCGCCGAGGCCCGCCGCCGGCTGCACGACGACGTCCGGGTGACCGGCGGCACCGCCGACCACGTGGTGCACGCGCTGGAGCGGGCCGCCGCCGAGATCGACCTGCGGCACGCCTCCGACGGCCTCGTGCTGTTCGCGGCGCCCGACGGCGAGCACCACGCGTTCACGATCTCCCAGCCGGTGGACGAGCGCGTCGTCGTCGACACCGGGTTCGCCACCCGCGACCTCGTCGCCGCCTACACCCGCTCGCCCCGGTACTGGCTGCTGTCGCTGTCGGACCAGTGCACCCGGCTCTGGAGCGGGCAGGGCGAGGACCTCGCCGAGCACACCGGCGACGGGTTCCCCATCGTCCCCGAGCCCGCCGAGGAGATCGACGCGGGCAAGATGGCCCGGCGCAGCGCCCGCGACAGCGAGGAGGAACCGCACCGGCGGGCCGCCCGCGACGTCGTCGCCGCCCTCGACCGCGTCCTCGCCCGCGACCGCCGCCCCGTCATCGTCGCCGGCGTCACCCGCCACCAGGCGTTCTTCGACGAGGCGGCCGGCTCGCACATCCGGCCCGCCGGGCGCGTCGACGGCAGCTACGAGGGCGCCGCGCCGAGCACCCTCATCGAGGCGGCCCGCCCCGCCCTGCACGCCTACGAGGACCTCCGGGAGGTCGGGGTGCTCGCCGAGCTGGAGGCGGCGCGCAGCATCCAGCGCTACGCCGGCGGGCTCCCCGAGGTCGCCCGGCTGGTCGAGGAGGGCCGCGGCGAGCACCTCGTCGTCGAGCGCGGCTACTACGCGCCCGCCGTGCGGACCGACGGCGAGCTCGTCCCGGTCGACGGCATGCCGGGCGTCCTCAAGGGCGCGGACGTCGTCGACGACGTCGTGGACGACGTGATCGAGACGGCCCTGGAGTACGGCGGCGAGGTGACGTTCGTCTCCGACGGCTTCCTGGTCGACCACGGCCGCATCGCGCTGGTGACCCGCTACTGATCGCAGGACGGGTCGTGCCAGGCGATCCAGCGGATCGACCACGACCGGTTCGCGTGCGGCACCCAGCCCGCCGGATGCGCGGGCCACGACGCGTCCGGGGACGTCCCGTCCGGCGCCTGCACCAGGACCGTGCACACGCCGGACGCGGGGGCGTCGCGGCGGACGTCGATGCGGCCGATCCTCGTCCACCACACCGGATGGACGAGCATGGTCCGGACCTCCCACCCGACCGACGCGTCCGCGACGACGCCGCCCTTCGGCGCGCCGGGCAGCGGCGGCGCGGGCCGGACGCGGTCCGGGTGCGTCCCGAACAGGAAGGCGAG
>NZ_JBEYYT010000175.1:0-18005 GCF_040645715.1 Spirillospora sp. NPDC046719
GTCACGGGGCCTTCCGTGAACGGCGACCCGCCGCAGGAAGAACGTCAGAGGGCGGCGACGACGCGGGCGCGGTGCTCGGCGGGGGTGCCCCAGGCCGAGTACAGGGCGCGGGCCTTGCGGATCCACAGGGACGGGTCGTACTCGTCGGTGTAGCCGATGGCGGCGTGCACCTGCAGCGCCGTCTTCGCCGCGAGGTACGACGCGTCGGACGCGGCGACCTTCGCGGCCGACGCGTCCCGCGCGAAGTCGCCCGTCCCGTACGACAGGGCCGCGCCGTAGACGAGCGGCCGCGCGAACTCCAGCTCCACCATCGCGGTGGCGAGGTGGTGCTTGACGGCCTGGTACTCGCCGATCGGGCGCCCGAACTGCTGCCGGGTCTTCGCGTACTCCACCGACACGTCCAGCAGGGCGCGGCCGAGGCCGACCTGCTGCGCGGCGCACAGCAGCACGCCGAGGTCGGTGCGGCCGGACGGCGCGCCGTCCACCCGGAACAGGCGGCGGGCCGGGTCGAGGGACGCGACGCGCTCGCCGGCCCGTACGGCGGTCCCGTCGGCGGCGACGACCAGGTCCGCGACGTCGGCGTCCAGCGCGTGCGGGACGGCGACCGACACCAGCGCCTCGCCCTCGGCGATCCTCGCCAGCAGGTCCCCGTCGCCCAGGAACTCGGCCGCGGCGAGCGTCTCGACGTACGGGCCGGGCACGGCGGCGCGCCCCAGCTCCTCCATCGCGACGGCCAGCTCGACGGGGAGCAGCCCGGCGCCGCCGTGCTCCTCCGGGACGGCCAGCGCGAACACGCCCGCCTCGGCGGCCTGCGACCACAGCGCCCGGCCCGGCGCCGTGTCGCCCGCCGCCCACGCGCGGACGGCCTTCGCGGTTTCCGCGCCGGCCAGCAGCCGGCGCAGCGTCTCGCCGAACATCCGCTGCTCGGCGGAGAGGACGAACTTCACCGGGACCCCCTCGGGAGGCCGAGCAGCCGCTCGGCGATCACGTTGCGCTGGATCTCGTTGGTGCCCGCGTAGATCGGGCCGGCCAGGGAGAACACGTAGCCCTCCAGCCAGTCGGAGTCGAGCTCGCCGTCCGGGCCGAGCAGGTCCAGCGCGGTCTCGTGCAGCGCCACGTCCAGCTCCGACCAGAAGATCTTGTTGAGGCTGGACTCCGCGCCGATGTCGTCGTCCCGGGAGATCGTCTCGAAGCCCTTCAGCCGGTACGCGCGGGACCGGATCCACGCGTCCGCGACGCGGTCGCGCAGCGCCGTGTCGGACGGGTCGGCGCGCTCCTTCCACAGCTCGACGAGCCGCTCGGTCGCGGCGGTGAACCGGCCGGGGCTGCGCAGCGTGAGCCCGCGCTCGTTGCCCGCGGTGCTCATCGCGACCCGCCAGCCGTCGCCGGGCGCGCCGATGACGTCCTCGTCCGGGACGAACACCCCGTCCAGGAACAGCTCGGCGAAGGCCGGCTTGCCGTCCAGCCGGCCGATCGGGCGGACCGTCACGCCCTCGGCGTCCAGCGGGAACATCAGGTACGTCAGGCCCTTGTGCCGCGACGACTCGGGGTCGGAGCGGAACAGGCCGAAGCCCCGGTCGGCGAACGCGGCGCGCGAGCTCCACGTCTTCTGGCCGTTCAGCAGCCATCCGCCGTCGGTGCGGGTCGCGGTGGAGCGCAGCGCGGCGAGGTCGCTGCCCGCGCCGGGCTCCGACCACGCCTGCGCCCAGATCACCTCGCCCGCGGCCATCGGCGGCAGGATCCGCGCGAGCTGCTCGGGCGTGCCGTGCTTGAGCAGCGTCGGCGCCAGCAGGTTGATGCCGTTCTGGCTCACCCGGCCCGGCGCGTTCGCCGCGTAGTACTCCTCCTCGAAGATCAGCCACTGGAGGACGGAGACGCCGCGCCCGCCGTACTCCTCCGGCCACGACACGACGCCGAGCCGCGCCCCGCCCAGCCGGCGCTCCCACTCCCGGTGGAGCGCGAAGCCCTCCTCGGTCTCCAGCGACGGCAGCGGCTCGGCCGGCACGTTCGCGCGCAGCCAGCCGCGTACCTCGGCGCGGAACGCCTCGTCCGCCGCCCCGAATTCAAGATCCATGCGGTGCCTCCCTCATGCTCCTGACGTCCTGCCCGCCCAGCGGGTCGCCGCCGGTCTCCGCGTTGTGCGCGTGGGCGAGATGGTGCAGGCCGAACACCGCGTCCATGCCCGCGTGCATGCCCTGGAGGTCCTCGGCCTGGTTCACGGCCTTCTTGGTGAGCGCGAGGCCCATCCGCGGCATCGCGGCGATCCGCCCCGCGAGGGCGAGGGTCTCCTCCTCCAGCGCGTCGCGCGCGACGACCCGGTTGACCCAGCCCAGCTCGTACGCGCGGGACGCGGGCATCCGGTCGCCGGTGTAGAGGAACTCCTTGGCGACGCGCGGCGGCATCACCCACGGGTGCGCGAAGTACTCCACGCCCGGGATGCCCATCCGGACGACCGGGTCGGCGAAGAACGCGTCGTCCGACGCCACGATCAGGTCGCACACCCAGGCCAGCATCAGCCCGCCCGCCACGCACGCGCCCTGCACCGACGCGATCATCGGCTTCGGGATCTCCCGCCAGCGGCGGCACATCCCGAGGTACACCTCCGACTCGCGGGCGAACCGGCTCTCCGCGCCCGCCTTGCCGACGTGGTCCCACCACATCCCCGCGCGGCGCGGGAACGTCGCGTCGGCGTCCCGTCCCGGGGTGCCGATGTCGTGCCCGGCGGAGAAGTGCGGCCCCGCCCCGGCCAGCACGATCACCGCGACGCCGTCGTCCTCGGCGGCGCGGTAGAACGCCTCGTCGAGGGCGTACGTCATGGCGGAGTTCTGCGCGTTGCGGTACTCCGGCCGGTTCATCGTGACGACCGCGACGGCGCCGCGCCGCTCGTACTCGACGACCACGTCGCCTCCCTTCTTTCTAACAACTGTTTGGTAGAGTAGCCGCCGCCGTCCACCGCCCCCGCCATCGCCTCCCGTCCAGCGGGATGCGCGCCCCGCCCTCGGCCGGATCCCGCCGAACCCCGTTCCGGCGGGATCCGGTAAGAAGGGGCCGTGCCCGCACTGAGACTGGACGCGGCGGCGCTGCCGCCCGAGCTGGACGAGCTGCGCCGGGACGTCCGCGCGTTCCTCGCCGAGGAGATCGCCGCCGGGCGGATCGCCCCGCACGCCGACAACTGGCTGGCGGGCTGGGATCCCGCGTTCAGCCGGCGGCTCGGCGAGCGCGGCTGGATCGGCATGACGTTCCCCCGCGAGTACGGCGGGAGCGGGGCCGGGTCCCTCGCCCGGTTCGTCGTCACCGAGGAGCTGCTCGCGGCCGGCGCGCCGGTCGCCGCGCACTGGATCGCCGACCGGCAGTCCGGGCCGTCGCTGCTCACGTTCGGCACCGAGGAGCAGCGCCGCGCCTACCTGCCCGGCATCGCGCGCGGCGAGATCCACTTCGCGATCGGCATGTCCGAACCCGACTCCGGCTCCGACCTCGCGTCCGTCCGGACCCGGGCCGAGCGCGCCGACGGCGGCTGGACCGTCAACGGCGCCAAGGTGTGGACGAGCGGCGCCCACCTCGCGCACGCCATGATCGCGCTGGTCCGGACGGGACCGCCCGGGCCGGGCCGGCACGAGGGCCTCACCCAGCTGATCGTCGACCTCGGCGCGCCCGGCCTGGAGATCCGCCCGATCCGGTTGCTGACCGGCGAGCACCACTTCAACGAGGTCGTCCTCACCGACGTGTTCGTGCCCGACGACCGCGTCCTCGGCACGGTCGGCGACGGCTGGCGGCAGGTGACCGGCGAGCTGGCGTTCGAGCGCAGCGGACCCGAGCGGATCCTCAGCACGTTCCCGCTGCTCGCGGCCGCCGCCGGACGGCTCGCCGAGCGCGGCGCGGACGCCGGCGACCGGGCCCGGATCGGGATGGTCGTCGCGCGGCTGTGGGCGCTGCGGCGGATGTCCCTCGCGGTCGCGGCGCGGCTCGCCGCCGGGGACGCGCCCGCCACCGAGGCCGCCGCCGTCAAGGACCTCGGCACCCGGTTCGAGGGCGCGCTGGTCGAGACGGTCCGGCTGCTCGCCCGGGCCGAGCCCGACCTCGCGTCGTCCGATCCGCTCGCGCACCTGCTGGCGCAGTCCGTCCTGCACAGCCCCGGGTTCACCCTCCGGGGCGGGACCAACGAGATCCTGCGCGGCGTCGTCGCCAAGTCGGTGCTGCCGAAGGGGGAGACCCGGTGAACGACATCGTCCGGGACCTGGTCGAGACCGTGGGCGCGGTGTGCGCCCGCCACGCCGACCCCGGCGAGAGCTGGAACCCGCGCCTGTGGGACGAGCTGGAGCGGATCGGCGTGACGCTGCTGCCCGTCCCCGAGGAGCGCGGCGGCGCCGGGGCCGACCTCGCCACCACGGCCGAGGTGCTGCGGGTGCTGGGCCGGCGCGCGGCGGCCGTCCCGCTGGCGGAGACCGCGCTGCTGGCCGGATGGCTGCTCGCGGACGCCGGCGCGGACGTCCCCTCCGGGCCGCTGACCGCCGCCGTCGCGGGACCGGACGTCGCGCTCCGGCAGGACGACGGCGGCGCGTGGACGCTGACAGGCACGCTGCCGCGTGTCCCGTGGGCGCGGCACGCGGAGGGCATCGCGGTCTTGGTCGCGGGACACGTCGCGTTCGTCCCGCGCGGCGGCTACGAGGTCGACGAAGGCGCGAACCTCGCGGGCGAACCGCGCGACACCGTCCACCTGCACGACGCAGCTCCCGCCCGCGTGCTCGCCTCGGCGGCGACAGCGCGGGCGTTCCGGGAGCGCGGCGCGCTCGGCCGGGCGGCGCTCATGGCCGGGGCGATGGAGACGGCCACCGACCTCGCGGTCCGGTACGCGGGCGAGCGCGTCCAGTTCGGCCGTCCGCTGGCGCGGTTCCAGGCCGTCCAGCAGCATCTCGCCGAGATGGCGGGCGAGACGCTGATGGCCTCCGTCGCGGCGCAGGCCGCGGCCGCCGAGGGCACCGGCTTCGCGATCGCCGCGGCGAAGGCGGCGGCGAGCGAGGCCGCCGGGACGGTGTGCCGCCTCGCCCACCAGGTCCACGGCGCGATCGGGTTCACCGACGAGCACGGCCTCCGGCACGCCACCACCCGGCTGTGGGCGTGGCGCGACGAGTGCGGCAACGAGGCCGAATGGGGCGAGGCCCTCGGTGCCCGCGCCGTCGACGCGGGCACCGGAGGGCTCTGGCCCCTGATCACGGCGGGCGGCGACCTCTAGGGACGCCCGTCCCGGTTCAGCCGCGGGCGGGCGGCCGGTCCGCCACGCCCACCTCGAGGACGGTGGTCCGCTCCTCGCCGGCGCCGCTGTCGGGCTCGTCCGTCGGATCGCCGCCCTCCGGACGCGGCGTCAGGTCGAGGTAGTGGTCGCCCAGGAACCGGTAGGTGGAGCGGTCGAAGACCAGCTCCAGCCGGGCGCCTTCGGAGTCCTTGGACAGCCCGATGCCGGGCCGCCCGAGGGCGTCGGTCGCGTGCTCGTCCACCCTGACCCCAGGCACGTCGCCGAGGAACTCGAAGACCTGGGCGCGCAGCTTCGGCGGCAGGTAGCCGCCGACGATGTCGCCGATCCCGTACCAGCTCCACGACCCGTACGGCCGGTCGGTCTTCTCGGGCGGCAGGGGGTGGCGGAGCTGCGGCCGCCAGTAGTCGAGCAGCCCCGGCAGGTGCTTCACCATCCACATGTAGCTGTCCGTCCGGGGAACGGGCTGGCTCTTGTCGGCGATCGGGATCGGGCCTGTGCACGGCTTCGCGCGCTGGCGGCGGCAGGGGACGCGCTGCAGGCCGGGCTTGGAGCCGTCGACCGACAACCAGCGCTCGCGCGTCTCCTGCCCGGGGCGCTTCTCCGGCGCGACCTTCCCCGGCCCCCACGCGACCACGGAGCGGATGTAGAGGTACTGGTCGGCGCGGGGACGGAGCTCCGGCTCCAGGCGCGCGACGGCGGCGGCCCTGGTCAGCACCTCGTGCGCGCTGACCGTCCGCATCCGGCCGGGGCCGTCCCCGCCCGTGCCGTGCGCCGTGACCACGACGGCGCCGGCGGCGACCGCCGCCGCGCCCGCCAGCGAGACCGCCAGGAGACCCCGGGAGGGACGCGGGCGCAGGGGGCGGCGCGCGCCGTCGCGGGCCCGGTCGAGCAGCCGCGCCCGCCCCGCCGCCAGGACCGCGGCGCTCGGCGGCCGGACCTCGTCGAACATCTGCTTCAGCTCACCCATGGAACTGGACCTCTCGGAAGTCAAGGGGATCGATCCCGCCGAGCGCCTCGCGCATCCGGGCGCGGGCGCGGCTGAGCCGGGAGTGGACGGTGCCGGTGGCGATGCCGAGGGCGGCGCCGATCTCGGCCGGGGTCAGGTCGCCGGACGCGGTCAGCAGCAGCACGTCCCGCTGGCCGCGGTTCAGCCGGGCGAGCGCGCCGGCGAGGTCGCGGCGGGAGGACTGCGCGGCCACGCGGTCCGCCACCCCCTCGTCGGCGGAGCCCGCGGCGGGGTCGGCGCCCGTCCGGGCGACCGCCCGCCAGAACCGGGCCTCGCCGCGCCGGTGCCGGCCGACCAGCCGGGTCGCGAACCCGTACAGCCAGGGCAGCGCGTCCGCGCGGTCCAGGTCGTAGCGGTGCCGCTTCCCGAACGCCTGCAGGAACGTCTCGGCCAGCAGGTCGTCGGCCAGGTCGCGGCCGAGCCTGCGGGCGAGGTACCGGTGGATCGCCGGCGCGTGCCGGTCGTAGAGCTCGGCGAACGCCTCCGGGTCCCGGCGGGACCGCTCGATGATCGCCCTGTCGTCGTCCTGACGCATCTCGTCGCGATGCACCTGGGCGGTCACCCCGTCCTCGTCTTCTTCATCACGGGCCCTTCGCGGCGTCGGTGTCGGTCACCTGTCTTCCGCCGTGCCCGCCGTCCGCTTCCCCGCAGGTGGGACGCGCGGTGCGGAGCTAGCGCCGCGGCCCGGCGTCAGTCCGCGAGCCTCGACGCGCCCACCGAGGACGCCCTGTTCCGCCGCTACCTGGACGCCGCGCGCCGCACCGCCGCCGGCACCGGCGCGATCACGATCCTGGTGTCGCACCGGTTCTCGACCGTCCGGATGGCCGACCTCATCGTCGTCATGGACGGCGGGCGGGTCGTCCAGGCCGGCGACCACGCCACGCTCCTCGCCGAAGGCGGGCTGTACGCCGAGCTGTTCGAACTCCAGGCCCGCTCCTACCTCTAGGCGCCGACCCGCAGGTGCCGTGCCGTCTCCAGGCGCCGCCTCTAGGGGAGGCGGACGCCGACGAGCTTGGTGAGGAGCCGGTCGATCTGCTCGTCCAGCGGCTCCCACGGCAGGTCGGGCTGGTTGACGCGCATCGAGACCGCGCCGTGCACGGCCGCGCGCAGGTCGAGCGCCACGGACGCCGCGTCGTCGGCGGGGGCGAGGCCCGCGTCCATGCAGCGCTGGACGGCCTCCATGGCGCGCTTCCCCACGTCCAGCTTGAACGACATGTCGCACCGCTGGTTGACGCCGCTCTCGTGCAGCACCTTGTAGAGGCCGGGGTGCTCGTGCGACCAGGTGCCCATGACCTGCACGCGCGCGCGCAGCCCGCTCACCGGGTCGCCGGCCGCCGCCTCGGCCTCGTCGCACGCCCGGAGGAGGTCGGCGTGGCTGCTGCGCATCGCCGCGAGGACCAGCGCGTCCCGGTCGGCGAAGTGCAGGTACACCGACGTCGCCGCGATGCCGACCTCGCGGGCCACCGCGCGCAGCGAGAGCGCCTCGTCGTCGCCCAGCTCCTCCAGGAGCCGCAGCGCGGTCGCCACGATCTCCTCGCGCAGCCGTTCGCCCTGGCCGCGCCGGTTCCGCCCGCGGGAGGGCGATGCCGTTCCCATGCGGGCATTCTAATGCGACGGCTCTTGCGCTACAGTCGTAGCGCTACAGCTGTTCAGTCAACGAAGGGCTCCGCCGTGACCACCACCGCCCACCACGAGGCGACGATCGCCGAGCAGGAAGCGAACAAGGCGACCGTCCTGGCCTTCTACGAGGCCGGGCTCAACCGCAAGGACTTCGACGCCGCCGCCCGGCTGATCGGGGACCGCTACGTCCAGCACAACCCGCGCATCGCCGACGGCATCGAGGGCTTCCGCGGCTTCGTCGACGGCATCCGGGCCGAGTTCCCCGACCTGCGCGCCGAGGTCAAGAGCCTGTACGCGGACGGCGACCGCGTCATCGCGCACGTCCACGGGATCCGCGTGCCCGGCCAGGCGGGCACCGCGATCGTCGACATCTTCCGGTTCGAGAACGGCCGGATCGTCGAGCACTGGGACGTGATGCAGCCGATCCCGGACACCGCCGCCAACTCCAACGGCATGTTCTGAGGCGGCCGTGACCACCGAAACGGTTCCCGGAGAGCGGGAGGGCGCGGCGCGGACCGCGCCCGCCCCGCGGCGCTGGTGGGCGCTGGCCGCCGTCGCCACCGCCCAGCTCATGATCGGCATCGACATGACGATCATGAACATCGCGCTGCCGTCGCTGCAGCGCTCCCTGCACCTGTCCGACCCGGACCGGCAGTGGGTGATCACCGTCTACGCGCTCGCCTACGGCGGCCTGCTGCTCCTCGGCGGCCGGCTGTCGGACCTGATCGGCCGCCGCCGCGCGCTGCTGATCGGGCTGACCGGGTTCGCGCTGGCGTCCGCGCTCGGCGGCGCGGCGCCCGGCCCGGCCCTGCTGCTCACCGCGCGGGCCGCCCAGGGCGCCTTCGGCGCCCTGCTCACCCCGTCGGTCCTCGCGACGCTGGCCGCGTCCTTCCCGGCCCCGGCCGAGCGCGGCCGGGCGTTCGGGATCTACGGGACGGTGATGGGCAGCTCGTCCGGGCTCGGCGTCGTGCTCGGCGGCGTCCTCACCGACTACCTCGACTGGCGCTGGTGCATGTTCGTGAACGTGCCGATCGCGGTCGCCGCCGGGGCCGGGGTGCTCTACGCGGTCCGCGCGGTGCCGCGCACGCCGGGCGTGAAGGTCGACGCCGTCGGGGCGCTGCTCGCCACCGCGGGGCTGATGAGCCTGGTCCTCGGCTTCGCGCGGGCCGAACCGGACGGCTGGGGCGCCGCGACGACCGTCGGGCCGCTGGCCGCCGGCGTCGCGCTGCTGGCGGCGTTCGCGTGGGCGCAGACCCGGGTGTCCGGGCCGCTGCTGCCGCCGCGGGTCGTCCTCGACCGGCGGCGCGGCGGCTCGTACCTGGCGGTCCTCGGCCTGTCGGTCGGGATGTTCGCCGCGCTGTTCTTCCTCACCTTCTACCTGCAGAACGTCCTCGGGTACCCGCCGGTGCGGGCGGGCGTCGCGTTCCTGCCGCTCACCGCCGGGCTGATGATCGGCGTCCGGTGCGTGAGCCCCCTGCTCGTCCGGGCGCCGGTGCGGGCGCTGCTGGCCCCGGGCCTGCTGGTGATCGCCACCGGGCTCGCTCTGCTCGGGACCGTCCGCGTCGACGGCGGCTACTGGACGCACGTGCTGCCGGTGTTCCTGCTGGTGGGCCTCGGCACCGGGTGGGTGCTCGTCACCGCCAACAGCACGGCCACGCTCGGCGCGGGACCCGACACGGCCGTGGCGGGCGCGACCGTCATGACGTCGCAGCAGATCGGCGCGTCCCTCGGCACCGCCCTGCTCAGCACCGTCGCGGGGACGGCCGCCGCGCACCACCTGCGGGCCCATCCGGGCGAGGCGGCGCGCGCGGCGGTGCACGGCTTCGACGTCGCGAGCCTCGGCGCGGCCGGCGCGCTGTGCGCCGTCGCGGCGGTGGTGTTCCTCGTCACCGGCCGGGCGGCCGCCGCCCGGCCGTCATGAGGTCTCCTCCTCCTCTTCCTCGTCGTACTCCTCGTCGTGGACGGCGCCGGACAGGCCGTAGCGCTCCTGGTCGGAGGGGCGCGGGGCCTCCGGCCCGTCCCGGCCGAGCCGCAGCATCCGCGAGATGCGGACGGTGCGGAACTCGCGCCCCGCCGCCGTGAACGCGTGCCCGGTGGCCGCCTCGATCTGCTCGGCGGCCCGGTCCCACTCCGCCAGCTCGGCCGGCTCGGGCGGGTCGCCCTGGAACTCGCGCAGCCGCGGCAGCAGGTCGCCGAAGTAGCGGGCCAGCCGGTGCCGCGTCTGCTCCGGGTCGTCGCCGCCGGTCAGCGGCGCCCACCCGTTCTCCTTGACCTCGACCGCGATGAACGTGGGCGGCAGCAGCACCACGCCCGGATGCGTCCGCACCGCGTGCTGCGCCTCGGTCAGCACCGCCGCCGGGACGGACCCCGGCACCGGCATGAAGCCGACCAGGTTCAGCCTCAGCTGCGCCTCCCACTGACCGGCCGGCGCCGCCGGCTCCAGCAGGTGGCCGCGGAGCATCCCGTCGCCGCAGGCGCCGGGCGTGTCGGTCGGCCGGGGCGGCTCCATCACCCGGTCGCCGAGCAGCGTGTACTTCTCCACCCGGATGATCCGGTAGCGCCGGTCGCCGATCTCCCACTCGTCCTTCGGGAGCTGGTCGCCCTCCTCGGGGTCGAGCCGCCCCGCCGCCGCGAGCATCGCCCGCGCGACGCCGGGCGGGTGGCCGCCGTCCGCCGCGTCCCGCCGCAGGTCGGCGGCCAGGCCGTAGCGGGCGGCGGACGGGTCGGTCGCGCCGAGGCAGCCGATGCGCCACTCCGCGCCGGTCTGCACCGCGTACCCGAAGTCGGGCGACCCGGCCGGGAGGAGCTTGGGGAAGGCGAGGATCGCGTCGCCGATCTCGCGGTCCCGCACGGCCGCGACGGGATCGAGGGAGGCGACCAGGTTGATGTGGTCGTACCCCTGCATCAACGGGAACGTCATGCCCTCATAGTCGGTTTCCGCGCGGCGGCCCGCAGCGAATCCGCGGAACCGGACCCCCGCTGACGTGCGACTTCTCCCGATCGACGGCTTATGTCCGACAGATGATGCGGCGCCGCGGGGCCGCACCGCCGCGGCCGGACACGGCTCGCGCGACCGCCGCCGTCCGGGGGAGGCCGCGTCTAGACTGGTGGCCGGATCGACACCGGGGGATGAGGCGATGGTCCCGGATGCCCGCGACACGGCTCGGACCGGCTCGGCTTGGACCGGCACGGCCCTGGCCGACTCGGCGCTGTTCGGCGCACTGGTCACCGAGGTGCCCTTCGGCGTCGCGTTCCTCGACGCCCGGCTGCGCCTGCGCCGGGCCAACGAGGCGCTGCGCGCGCTGCTGCGCGGCGGCGGCGCCGGCGGCCGCAACGGCGTGAACCCCGTCGGGCGGCGGCTCGCCGAGGTGCTGGACGGCGAGTTCGCGGCCGTCCTCGAACCGGCGCTGCGCGGCGTCCTGGACGACGGCCGTCCCGTCACCGGCCTGGAGGTCCGCGCCCCCGCGCCCGCCGGCCCCGCGCCCGGCACGCCCGGCGCCGCCGTGCCCGGCGCCGCCACGCCGGACGCGTACGGCGAGCGGGTCTGGGTCTGCGCGTGCCTGCCGGTGCGCGGCCCCGGCGGCGCGATGCTCGGCGCGGCGCTGATCGTCCAGGACGAGACGGTCCGCCGCGCGGTCGAGGACGCCATCACCCGCCGCACCGAGCGGTACCGGTCGCTGGTCGAGGCGACGACCCCGGTGGTGTGGACGACCGCGGCGGACGGCGCCGCCGGCGAGGACGCGCCGCACTGGCGCGCCGTCACCGGCCAGACCCCCGAGGCGTACGCGCGGGGCGGCTGGATCGCCGCCGTGCATCCCGAGGACTACGACCGCGTCGCCGCCGAGTGGCGCGCCTGCATGCGCGACGGGCGCGTCCTGGAGGTCGACTGCCGCGTCCTCACCGCGTCCGGCGGGCGCCGGCACTTCGAGGTGCGGG
Source organism: Spirillospora sp. NPDC046719 (assembly GCF_040645715.1). NCBI lineage: Bacteria > Bacillati > Actinomycetota > Actinomycetes > Streptosporangiales > Thermomonosporaceae > Spirillospora > Spirillospora sp. NPDC046719. Next base: position 11,814 of record NZ_JBEYYT010000175.1, read on the forward strand.
CCGTCCCGATCCGCCGGGACGGCGCGGTGATCGAGTGGGTGTGCGCCGGGACCGACGTCACCGGCCGCCGCGACGCCGAGGAGATGCGCGGCAGGCTCACCGGCCAGCTCTCGGCCGCCGCGCTGCGCACCGCCCGGCTCCAGCAGGCCACCTCGATGCTCGCCGAGGCGCTGACCGTCGGCGAGGTCGTGCGGGTCATCGTGGAGGTCGGCCAGTCCGCGGTCGGCGTCGACCACTGCACGGTCGCGCTGCTGGACGAGGGCCGGACGCGGCTCACCCCGGTGGCCCCCGCCGACGACCCGTCCGGCGCGGACGCGGACTCCGGGCCGGACGGCTCGGACGCCTGGCCGGACAGCCTCGCCGTCGCGGAGCCGGGCGTGATGTCGGCCGCCGCGCGCGACGGCCGCCCGTTCGTCGCCGAGAACCCCGAGGAGCTGCGCCGGCAGCTGGGCGAGGCCGCCGCGGCGGCGGAGCGGCGCCGCGGCCCCGGCGAGCAGGCGTGGGTGGCGCTGCCGCTGCTGGCGGCGGGCGCGCCCATCGGGGTGCTGCGGTTCGCCTTCACCCGGACCCGGTTCCTCACCGAGGACGAGCAGGTGTTCCTGGAGGCGCTGGCGGGGCAGTGCGCGCTCGCGGTGGAGCGGGCGCTGCTGTTCGAGCGCGAGCACCGCACCGCCGAGCAGCTGCAGCGCAGCCTGCTGCCGGGCGACCTGCCGAGCTCCCCGGAGCTGCGGATGGCCGCGCGCTATGACCCGGTGACCCGGCACGTGCAGGTCGGCGGCGACTGGTACGACGTGTTCAAGCTGCCCGGCGGCCGGCTCGCCGTGGTCGTCGGCGACGTGATGGGCAAGGGCGTGCTGGCCGCCGCGATCATGGGCCGGGTGCGCAACGCGCTGCGCGCGCTCGCGCTCACCGACCCGCGGCCCGCCGCCGTCCTGTCCGGCCTGGACCGGCTGTTCAGCGCCACCGAGGACGCCGAGCAGTTCACCACCGTCGCCTACCTGGTGATCGACCCGTCCACCGGGCAGGGCCTGTACACCAGCGCCGGGCACCCGCCGCCGCTGCTGCTGCCCGCGGGCGCGCCCCCGGGGCTCAGCGACGTCGAGGCGGGCACCCCGCTGGGCTGGCCGAGCCACCGGCAGCAGGCGAGCTTCTCGCTGGCGCCGGGCGACACCGTCGTGCTGTACTCCGACGGGCTGGTGGAGAACCGGCGGCGCGGCGTCGACACCGGGCTCGGCGACCTGGTCGCGGCCGCGGCGGAGCTGCCGCCGGGCGCCGCCGCCGATCCGGGACGGCTCGTCGACCACCTGGTCGCCCGGCTGCTCGCCGGGTACGAGCAGTCCGACGACGTGACGCTGCTCGCGCTGCACGTTCCGGCATCGGGGGAGTAGGGCGGCCCGGCATGCCGGGTACGACCCTGCTGGGGAGGCACCATGGAAATCGAGATGATCGTCGAGATCCCGCGCGGATCACGCAACAAGTACGAGATGGACCACCGGCTCGGGCGCATCCGCCTGGACCGGATGCTGTTCACCTCCACGCAGTACCCGGTGGACTACGGCTACGTGCCCGACACGCTCGCCGAGGACGGCGACCCGCTGGACGCGATGGTCCTGCTGGAGGAGCCCACGTTCCCCGGCTGCCAGGTGTCGGTCCGCAGCGTCGGGGTGTTCTGGATGCACGACGGCGGCCTGCCCGACGCCAAGATCCTCACGGTGCCGGCGCGGGACGTCCGCTACGAGTCGGTCCGCGACCTGAGCGACGTGCCGAACCACTTCCTGGACGAGATCGCGCACTTCTTCGACATCTACAAGAACCTGGAGCCCGGCAAGGACACCGACGTGCGCGGCTGGCAGGACCGCCTCGTCGCCGACCGGGAGATCGGCGACTCCATCGAGCGCGCCGCCGACGCCCACCTCGCCGGATCGCGCTAGCCCGCGCGCCGCGGCGCGCTCGGTGGGCGGTGGCGTCCGGTGGGCGGCGATGTCACGATTCGGGCGGGCGTCCCGTCCTCGGTGGTGAGGGCGGGCGCGCGTGCCCGGCCGTGAAAGGCTGAACGATCATGTCTGATGTCTTCGAGGAGCACCGCAACCTGCTGTTCGCGGTGGCCTACCGGATGCTCGGCACCGCCGCGGACGCGGAGGACGCCGTCCAGGACGCGTGGATCCGCTGGTCCGCCGCCGACCGCTCCGACGTCCAGGACCCCAAGGCCTACCTCGTCCGGATCACCACGAACGTGGCGCTGGACCGGCTGCGGTCGGCGCGCGCGCAGCGCGAGACCTATGTCGGCCCGTGGCTGCCCGAGCCGATGCTGACCTCCCCGGACGTCGCGGCGGAGGGCGCCGAGCTGTCGGAGTCGGTATCGATGGCGATGCTGGTCGTGCTGGAGACCCTCAGCCCGCTGGAACGCGCCGTGTTCGTGCTGAAGGAGGTGTTCGGCTACCCGTACGCGGAGATCGCGCGGGCGCTGGACCGCACGGAGACGTCGGTGCGGCAGCTCGGCACCCGGGCGCGCAAGCACGTCGAGGCGCGCCGTCCCCGGTTCGAGGCGGGCGGCGCCGAGCGGCGCGCCGCGACGGAGCGGTTCCTCGACGCGGTCGTCGGCGGGGACATCAACCGGCTGATGGAGACCCTCGCCCCGGACGTGACGCTGTGGACCGACGGCGGCGGCAAGGTCCAGGCGCCGCGGAAGATCGTGCACGGCGCGGACCTCATCGCCCGGTTCTTCGCGAACATCGCCACCCGCCCCTACGAGGGCGTCGACCCCCAGGACTGGCGGCTGCGGCAGGTCGAGATCAACGGCGGGCCGGCCGTGGTCGTGGACGGCCCGGACGGGCCGATCAGCGTGATCAGCGCCACCGCCGGCGACGACGGGCGCGTCCGGGACATCCAGCTGGTGGCGAATCCGGACAAGCTCCGCGCGATCGCGGAGGGCCGCACGCTGCCGATGTGACGGGGACCCGCCGGCGGCTACTCGTCGACCCTGCGGCGCCTGCCGCCGAACATCCTCGGCGGCGGGCCCGCGGTGGTCGCCGGGGTCGGCACCGGACGCACCGTCGCGTACGCCTCCGGGGCCGGGTCGTCGACCGCGTCCACCGGGGTCAGCCGGACGATCCACGACTCGGCCGCCCAGGTCTCCGCCTGCCCCTCGTGGGTCCGGGCGTTCAGCCGCTCCTTGACCAGCAGCGGCACGACCTCGTCCCACAGCTCGCCGCCGGGCTCGACCCGCTCGCAGCCGGCGGCGAACGCGACCAGCCGGCCGCCCTTGTCCTTGCTGCGCAGGATCACCGTGACCCGCTCGGCGTCCGGCAGGCCCGGCAGCGGCTGCTCGCCCTCGCCGCCGGTCAGCACGTACGCCGACCCGTCGTGCCACACGTGCCACGCGGCGCGCGGCTGCGGCAGGCCGGGCAGGTCGAGCCAGAGCAGCCCCGACCTCTTCGCCGCCTCTTCGATCAGCGCGCGGTTCAGCTCACCCACGCGGAAAGCGTCTCATACGCGCTGGATAGCATCCGCCTCATGCGGTCTCGACGTACCACCCTCGCGGTCCCCGGCAGCAATCCCCGCTTCATCGAGAAGGCGCAGGGGCTCCCCGCCGACGAGATCTTCCTCGACCTGGAGGACGCGGTCGCGCCGTCCGCCAAGGAGGGCGCGCGTAAGACCGTTGTTGCCGCGCTCAACGACGGCGACTGGACGGGCAAGACCCGCGTGGTGCGGATCAACGACCTGGAGACCCACTGGGCGTACCGGGACGTGATCGAGGTCGTCGAGGGCGCGGGCGCGAACCTCGACGCGATCATGCTGCCGAAGGCGTCGGACGCCTCGCACGTGCGCTGGCTCGACCGGCTCCTCACCCAGATCGAGCGGGCGATGGGGTTCGAGGAGGGCCGCATCGGCATCGAGGCGCAGATCGAGGACGCCAAGGGCATGGTGAACATCGACGAGATCGCCGCCTCGTCGCCGCGGCTGGAGGCGCTGGTGTTCGGCCCCGGCGACCTGATGGCCTCGATCAACATGAGGACGCTGGTGGTGGGGGAGCAGCCGCCCGGGTACACCGAGGGCGACGCCTACCACTACATCCTGATGCGGATCCTCATGGCCGCGCGCGCCAACGACCTGCAGGCCATCGACGGGCCGTACTTCAACGTCCGGGACGTCGACGCGTTCACCCGGGTCGCGAAGCGCTCGGCCGCGCTCGGGTTCGACGGCAAGTGGGTGCTGCACCCGGCGCAGATCGACGCGGGGAACGCGGTGTTCTCCCCGTCGCAGGAGGACTACGACCACGCCGAGCTGATCCTGGACGCCTACGAGCACTACGTCACCGTCGAGGGGCGCGGCGCCGCCACGCTCGGGGACGAGATGATCGACGAGGCGTCCCGGAAGATGGCGCTCGTCGTCGCGGCGAAGGGGCGCGCCGCCGGGATGGCCCGGACCAAGCGCTTTGACGCCCCGGCGACCTGACGAGACGTACCATTCGTCCCACATGGGAGAACCGTCGCGGGGAGAGGACCAGGTGCCGATGGCAGGGGACGAGAACGGCTGGGCCCCGCTCGATCCCGGTATGTCGGACGGGTCCGAGGGGGCGCCGGAGCCGCAGGCCCCCGCGCCCGCGCCGACCGGCTGGACATGGCCCGCCGGCCAGGGCACCCAGCCCCAGCCGACGGCCCAGCCCCAGCCGATGGCCCAGCCCTATCCAGGCCAGTACGGCGCCCACCCGTACCCACCGGCGTACGGCGCGCCCTACGGCCCCTACGCCCCGCAGGGATTCACCGGGTACGGGCCGCCGCGCCCGAAGGGGCCGTGGACGGCCGCGCCGCCGCCCGGCACCCCGTTCCACCGGATGGCGCGGACGCCGCTGCACCGCTGGTGGCGGCCGCTCGTGGGCAGCGCGGCGATCATCGTCGCGGGCATGGCGCTGGCGATCGGCATGATGATCATCGGGATCGTGGTGCGGGTCATCGCGACCGGCGACGCGCCCGACGCCACCGGGAGCGGCGCCGACACGATCCTCGGGAACCCGACCGCGGACCTGGCGTTCAACCTGGCCGTCATCGCGGTCTTCCTGCCGATGGCGCTGCTGGCCGCGTGGCTCGTGCAGCGGCGCAGGCCCGGCACCCTCGCGTCCGTCGCGGGCCGGGTGCGCTGGCGCTGGCTGCTCACCTGCTGCGGCCTCGCCGTCGGGTTCTGCGTGCTGTCGTACGCGTCGTCGATCGTCGCGAGCGCGTTCCTCCCGGACGACTCGTCCGGCGGCGAGCACTGGGTCGGCTGGGACCGGTTCGCGCCCGCCGCCATCGTGATCATCCTGCTGGTGCCGCTCCAGTCGTCGGCGGAGGAGGTCGTCTTCCGCGGCTGGCTGCTGCAGGCCGTGGGCGCCTGCACGCTGGAGACCCGCACGGGACGGGTCGGGCGCGCGTTCAGCGCCGTGTTCCGCACCCCGTGGCCCGGGATCGTCATCGGGTCCGCCGCGTTCACGTCCCTGCACGGCTACACCGGCTGGGGCATCCTCGACATCTTCGTGTTCGGCGCGGTCGCGGCCTGGCTCGCGACGCGGACGGGCGGGCTGGAGTCCGGCATCGCCCTGCACGTGTTCAACAACCTGCTGGCGTTCCTCGGCCCGGCCGCCGTCGGGAAGCTCGACATCGAGCAGGGATCCGTGCCGTGGCAGGCCGTCGCCGCCGACGTCGCGCCGATGCTGCTGTACGCGGCGGTCGTCGTCTGGCTGGCGCGCCGCAAGAGGATCCGGACCGTCACGGCGGGCCCGGCCGAAGACCCGGGGCCCGGCGCGGTCCCGCAGGACGCCGAGCCCGCGTTCGTCTCACGGCCCCAGTAGGCCCCACGACTCCAGGGCCTCGACCAGGCCGTCCGTCAGCGGCAGCTCCCGCAGCTCCGCCGCGGTGACCCAGCGGGCGTCGGCGGCGTCGTCCCCGGCCCGCAGGACGCCGCCCACCGCCCGGGCCTCGTAGTCGTGGATCTCGTAGACGACGCCTCCCGGGCCGGGACGGTCCACCGACCCGGCGAGCGCGCCCGCCACCACGTCCAGGCCCGTCTCCTCCTTCAGCTCCCGGACCAGCGCGGCGGCGTCGTCCTCGCCCGGCTCGACCCGTGCGGCGGGGCCCCAGCCCAGGGCGGCGCCCCGCGGCCGGGCGCGCCCCACCCCCCCAACACCCCCCCGGCCCGCCCGCACCGACCCCCCCCCCC
>NZ_JBEYYT010000176.1:0-17928 GCF_040645715.1 Spirillospora sp. NPDC046719
CTGGACGGCGACCTTGCGGGGCTTGGCCTGTTCCAGGACGGGGATGCGGACGGCCAGGACGCCGTTGTTGTAGGCGGCCTCGATGGCGTCGGCGTCCAGGTGCTCCGACAGGTAGACGCGGCGGGTGAAGGCGCCCATGGTGCGCTCGCGGACGAACACCCGCTCGTTGTCGCCGAACTCCTCCTCGCGGCGTGCGGTCACGGTCAGCACACCGCGGTCCACGGTGACCTCGATCGAGCCCGGGTCGATGCCCGGCAGGTCGAACCGCAGCACCACGTCGTCGGGACGGCGGATCCCGTCCATCGGCATGCCCGCACCGTCCCCGCGACCGCCCAGCCCCGCCTGCCGGACCGCACGGTCGAACTGACGCTCGAACTCCTGCACGAAAGGATCGATCGACGTCAGCAGCATCCTCGCTCACCTCCGAAGATCCCCAGGCCCACCGGACCCGGGACACCCTGCCCCCCACCGAGAGGAACCCTCAGCGAGAGGAACCCTACAACTGGAATTGTAAGTACCATGCTGCTGGGATCGTCAAACATCGACTTGAGCACTTGGCGGTCCCGCACGGTCGCCGCTACCTGCGGATCAGCTGTTCACCCTGGTCATCCAGACGCTCCGCTGGTGGGGAGCCCGAGCCGTACGGCACTTCGTCGGTCGGTCCGGCGCGGCCGGTCGCCGGCGCTTGAAAGGCCGTCAAGGCCGTTCCCGGGCCCTGCTTGACATCTTCCTCCAGCCGTGGGTATAGAGAAGTTGTATCGGTCGTTGGCCTGGTGACGCTCGTAGAGGTTCCGGGGAGTGATCGAGATGCAGGGCATGGCCCGGACGCGGACGCCGCGGCAGGACGTCCGCGAGTTCGCGGAATTGGTCTACGCCGACGAGCAGTGGCTGCGCGACGAGTTCGACGCGCTGGTCGCGGCGAGCTACGGCGCGCCACCCGCCTGGCCCGGGCCGCCCGCTCCTCCGGAGACTCCGCCCACCGGGCGACCGTGGCGATATCTCGTGCCGACGTCCCCTGACCGCCTCTCGGACAGGGACCCGACCACCTCCCGCAGAGGGATCAGGCGCCAGCGCTCACCTCCGCCGCTTCCAAGCCCGCCCCGTATCGGCGGCCCCGCCGCAACCTGGAGGCCGGTTCCCGCGACGGCCCGGCCATGACGCACTCGACGGCGGACCCGCACGAACGGGGGCGCGCTCCGCATCACGGCACCGATCAGCGGAAAGGAGGAAACGGCAAGAGGAAGAGAGTCTCGCTCAGCGTCAGCGCATCGGCCAGGCCGGCGAGTCCCCCTCACTCCTCGCCGGCCTGGCCGCCGTCATGCCCGCGCGACGCGCACCGACATCGAACCGCGCCGACATCGGCTCACGCCGGCGGCGGCTCTCGGCCGGGCGCGCTCTCGGCATCCGGGGGCGTCCGGTCGAAGTGCGGCGCCAGCAGCCGGGCGGACGTCTGGCGGGTCGCGAGGACGATCGCCCCGAGCACCTCCGCGCGGTCGCCGAGAACACTTCCGGTGACGGTGATGCCCTGGTTGATCGCCGGGGGGAGGCGGTCGCCCAGCACTTCGCGGATGCCGTCGAGGAGAGGACGGCCGAGCGCGGCGACCTGCCCGCCGACGACGACCATCCGCGGTTCGAGCATCGCGCAGATGCCCGCGAGCGCTTGGCCGACCATGCGGCCGGCGTCGGTGACCACCCGCCGTGCCCCCGGATCGTCGGCCGCGAGCAGGGCCACCACATCGGTGATGGTGGTGTCCGGGCCCCGCGTGCGGGAGAAGGCGGCGGTGAGCGCCTGCGCGCCCACGGCGGTCTCCAGGCAGCCGCGGTTCCCGCAACGGCAGACGTACCCGCCGTCCACCACGGCGATGTGGCCGAGTTCGCCCGCCGTTCCGGTGGCGCCCTGGTAGGAGCGGCCGTCCAGGATCAGCCCCGCGCCCACGCCGTCCGACAGCATGATGTAGATCAGGTCGTCCACGCCGCGTCCGGCGCCGAAGGTCCATTCGGCGAGGGCGCCCAGGTTGGCGTCGTTGCCCACGTGCACCGGCAGGCCGATGCGCCGGTTCAGATGCGCCGCGATGTCGGCGTCGGTCCACCCGGACAGCATGGACGGCAGGCTCAGCGTGTGCGAGCGCGACTGGACGGGCGCCGATACCGCGACGCCCATGCCGAAGATGCGCCCGGCGTCCCGTCCCACGGTCGCGACCAGGTCGAGGGCGGTGTCGGCGATGAACTCCAGGGCCTCGTCCGGACGGTGGTCGACGTCGAGCTCGCGGTGGTGCTCGCCCAGGACGCCGCCGGACAGGTCGGCCAGCAGCACGCGGACGTCGGTGTGGCGCAGGTGCACGCCGAGCAGCCCGCCGCCCTCGGGGTTGAGCGTGAGCGGGGTCGCGGGCCGGCCTCCCCGGGCCGTCGACGGGGCCGCCCCGTCGGCCGACTCGGTCAGCACGCCCTCGGCGAGGAGCGCGGTGACGAGACCGGAGACGGTGGTCCGGGACAGGCCGGTCGCCCGGGCGATGCCGACCCTGCTGATCCGGCCGTGCCGCCGGACGGCATCGATGACCAGCAGCCGGTTGCGCGAGCGCAACGAGGTGAGGGATCCGGGAGCGTCGTCCACGGTGACGACCCTAGAGGTTTATCCGCACTCTGTATTAACTATGGCCATTTCCGGCCTTATTTGTTCTTGACGCTGATTAACCCGCGTTCCTACAGTTCAGCAAAGCCGACGGCCGTATGGAGGCCAGGGCTCCACCCCCCCTTGGAGTTGGCGTGCGCGAGAACACATCGAGGCTGCTCGTGAGACGGACGCTCTTCCGCAGAGGGACCGTCGGCCTGACCGCCCTGGCGGCGGCCGCGTCGCTCACCCTGTCCGCGTGCGGGAACGGTTCGGATGACGATTCGAAGGGCGGTTCGGGGTCGGGGACGGTGAAGGGCAAGGTCGGCGTGATCCTGCCCGACACCACCTCGTCCACCCGGTGGGAGAGTTTCGACCGGCCGTACCTCGAGCAGGCGTTCAAGGCGGCGGGCGTCCAGTACGACATCCAGAACGCCGAGGGCTCGACCCAGCGGTTCCAGACGATCGCCGACCAGATGATCACGAGCGGGGTCAGCGTGCTGCTGGTGACGGGACTCGACTCGAACTCCGCGGCGGCCGTGCAGCGCAAGGCCCGGACGCAGGGCGTCAAGACGATCGACTACGACCGGCTGACGCTCGGCGGCGTGTCGGACTACTACGTCTCCTTCGACAACGTCCGTGTCGGCGAGGAACTGGGCAAGGGCCTGCAGAAGTGCCTGGGCGACAAGCCGGCCAACATCGCCTACCTGGACGGCTCGCCGACCGACAACAACGCCACCCTTTTCGCCCAGGGCGCGCACAACATCCTGGACAAGGTCTCCAGTTACAAGAAGGTGGCGGAACAGGCGGTCCCCGACTGGAAGCCGGAGAAGGCGGCGACCATCTTCGAGCAGATCTGGACCGAGCAGCACGGCAAGATCGACGGCGTGCTGGCCGCCAACGACAACCTCGGCAACGCCGCGATCGCGGTGGCGAAGAAGAACCAGGAGGGCGGCAAGGTCGCCGTCACCGGGCAGGACGCCACGCTCCAGGGACTGCAGAACATCCTGGACGGCACCCAGTGCATGACCGTCTACAAGCCCGTCAAGCAGGAGGCCGACGCCGCCTCCAAACTCGCCATCTCGCTGCTGAAGGGCCAGAAGGGCGAGACCAGCGCCACGGTGAACGACCCGCAGGGCAAGCGGGACGTGCCCTCGGTGCTGCTCATCCCGATCGGGATCTTCAAGGACAACGTCAAGCAGGTCGTCGCGGACGGTTTCGTCAAGGCCGCGGATCTGTGCAAGGGCGCCTATGCGGCCAAATGCAAGGACGCCGGCGTCCAGTGACCCGAGCGGCCTGAGGCCGCGCCGCCGAGAACGAGGCCGAGAACGAGGCCGAGAATCGAGCTCGGCGTATCGGATGTTCAGGCCGGCGCCGGCCCCCGCCGGTCGGGTGCGGCATGGGCCTCCAACAGGCCATCGACCCCGCGCAGGAAGGTTTCCGAGACCAGCGCGGGGTCGAAGAGGCAGCCGGAGGCCATGGCGCCGTCGCGCATCATCACGAAATGCCGTGCGGCGAGTTCGGCAGGGGTCTTCCGGATGCGCGCCAGCAATTCGGTCACGGTGTCCAGGAACCATTGCCGGTGGGCGATCACGGCTTTGTGGACGGGGTGATCGGGGTCGGGGTATTCGGCGGCGGCGTTCAGGAAGGCGCATCCCCGGAAATCCGTGGACCGGATGCCCTGCGCGATGGACTCGCCGATGGCCCGGACGGTGTCGGCCGCCGGTAGCCCGCGGGCGACGGCATCGTCCACCTGGGCGCGCATGGCCCGGTCCACCTCGTCCAGATAGGCGAGGATGAGGTCTTCCTTGCCGGGGAAGTGCCGGTAGAGGGTGGCCCGCGTCACCTGAGCCTCCGCGACGATCCGGTCGATCCCGACCGAGTGGATCCCCTCCGTGTAGAAGAGCCTCGTCGCCGTGCCCAGCAGGCGGTCGCGCGCTTCGGAGGGCCTGCCTCCGGATTCTCGCCCCATGGGGACATCGTAGCGAGTAGAACGTTCGGTCTTGACAGGGTCCGGCCGAGTTGCGATGGTGAGCAAGACAGAACGTTCGTTCTACCTTGAGGTGGCCCCGGCCGCCGCCCATCGGCTGAACGCGCTCCCCAAGCCTGACCTGAGAGGACCACCGTGACCGCCATCGCTTCGAAGAGCATCGCCGGTACCGCCCACACCCTGCGGCGGCTGTACTTCGCCCGCTTCGGATTCGCCGTCGTCTGGGCCCTCGTGATGTTCACGACCGCCTCGGACCTGGGTCCGCTCGCGGTCACCCTGCTCGTGCTGTACCCGCTCTTCGACGTGGCCGCCGCCGTCATCGACGCCCGCACGTCGCGCGGCGCCGGTTCGCCCGTGCTGCTGTACGTGAACATCGCGGTCAGCCTGCTCACCGCGGCCGGCGTCGCCGCCGCGTGCGCGTCCGGCATCCCGGCGGTCCTGCGGGTCTGGGGCGCCTGGGCCGTCGTGGCTGGGTTCGTCCAGCTGATCGTGGGCGTGACCCGCCGCACGATGGGCGGCCAGTGGCCGATGATCATCAGCGGCGGCATCTCCGTGCTCGCCGGCGGCTCGTTCATCATCGGCGCCTCCGCCGACGACCCGACGCTCACCAACGCGGCCGGCTACGCCATTCCCGGCGGCATCTTCTTCCTGCTCTCGGCCGTCCGTCTCGGCCGCACCGCGAAGGAGAGCTGACGGGGGCATCGGTGCCCGACCAACCCACGGCACGCGATCACTGTTTCAACGGCATCATCGTGAAATGAGAGAACAGATCCTCTCCTTGCGGTGATTTGTCGATCGCAATGTATCCGTATCGCAGTACTTTGGATGCAAGAACTGTCCGGAATGTCTTTCCGGAATTGCGGTAGCCGCTGCATGTTCAGTGATTTCCCTGATACCTGTGTGGGTTGCAGGTCTGCAGAGTCGAATCAGGCCCCGGCTAGGGGTCTGGTTCGGACGGAAGGGGAAATGATGGGCAGAAATACCAGGAAGCGCGCCGGGGCGGGAATCATCTCTCTGGCGGCGGTCCCGTTGGCCGCGGCCCTGGGCGGCCCGGCGCCGGCCGCCCTGGCGCGCACCGCTCCCGCCGCCCCCGCGGCGCCGTCCCCGCTGGTGCGCGCGAACATGTCGTACGCGCTGTACCAGGCCCGAGGCGGCCGGATCACCTGCGGGTTCGACGGCTACACCACCACCCGCGGCCGGCACGAGGGCATCGACATCGCCCGCGGCGTCGGGTCGGACGTGCACGCCCTGGTCGGCGGAAAGATCATCTACATCGCCCGCGGCCACACCGGCAGGTCGGGGCTGTCCACGATCTCCATCTACAACGCCTCGCTGCGGAAGACGGTGATCTACCTGCACTCGGCTCCGCGGTCGTCCCTGCGCGTGGGCCAGACGGTCGGCCGCGGGCAGGTCATCGCCGACGAGTCGTGGAACGGGGTGTCGAGCCGTTCGACCGCGCACACCCACGTCGAGATGCGTCTCGGCAGCCGGACGCACGCCGCCAAGAGCGTCGGCGACCCGCACCTGGACAACCCGAACCCGGGCCGGTTCTGGAACTCCCAGGGCTACAACGTCCGATAGCGGGCGGTGACCTGCCCGAGCATGACGTCGCCGGCCGCCCGAGCTCCCTTCTCCAGGGGGTCGGGCGGCCGCGGCCGTTTCAGGACCATCGAAGCACCGATCCGCGTGAACCGTCCCCAGGTGCCGCGATCGGCCTGCTTGAAACAAGCCTTTCGGGCCGGCGAAGGCCGGACGCACAGGAATGAGCAGCCGGCTGCGGGTCGAAACTGAGGCACAGATCACCGTCGCGGCCGCGGCTCGCGGATTCTTTGCCCGCGCATGAATGGACGCCCCGTTTGTTGGTAGGTCTAGCCATCCCGGAAGTGGTGAAGCGAGGCAGGAGGTGGCGGCATGACCGCGATACCGAGCGCGCGGCCGCTCGGTCCGAGGTTGCGGGTGGACGTGGCGGCTGCGGATTCGTGGCTGGTGATCGAGTTGCAGGGAGAGCTGGACATCGCCACCGTCCCGGCGGTGGTGGAGCAGGCGGAGACGGCGATCGCGATGGCCGGGGCGCCGCGCCTGGCGCTGGACCTGTCGCGCGTGAGCTTCTGCGACTCCTCAGGGATCAACGCGTTCATCCGGCTGTGGAAGCGACTGCGCGCGGCGGGTGGTGAGCTGGCGCTGCTCCGGCCGCATAGAAGGGTCGCCACGGTGCTGAGGCGAACCGGCCTGGATCGCGTCCTGCGGATCTGCGAGGCGCTCCCGGCCTGAGCGAGACCGTTTCCCGGTGCGCCGCGCAGGTTTCGAGCGCCCGGCGTCGAGCGTTGACAGGGGCCGGGCCCCGCCTAGCTTCACAAGCACCTGCTTGTACAAGAGAATGCCTGCGCCGACGCCTGGGGGCACTTCATGGCGAGCATCGAGACCCTCGCCGAGACCGGCACCGGCACCCCGTTCGGGACGTGAGATCTTGGCCCGATGTCCGAGCGGAAGCAGGCGGTGCCCGCGGCGCCCGACGCGGTGCTGCGGGCGCTCGCGGACCCCCACCGGCGGCGGATCCTGCGCCTGGTCCAGCACACCGAGCTGGCCGCGGGCCAGATCGCGGCGTCCTTCCCCCTCACCCAGCAGGCAGTCAGCCAGCACATCGGCGTGCTCAAGCAGGCCGGTCTGCTCGCCGAGCGCCGCGAGGGGACCCGCCGCCTGTACGCACTGCGCCGCGAAGCTTTGGAGCCGGTCCGCGACCTGCTCTCGGAGTTCTGGCCGGACGCCCTCGGCCGCCTGAAGAGGGCCGTCGAGACAGCCCGCCCGCGTCCACCGAAGGGGCCGCGGTGACCGCCGAGATCCGCGACGGCGCCGTCCTCGCCGCCGAGCGCATCGGGGCGCCGCGCGGCCACTATTGCCATAAGGACAGGCTTGTGACCAGCCGCAATGGTTCTCTGATGAAATCCGCCCGGGGCGCGCATTGCGTTGTGGCCGTCCACACCCGAGGCTGGAGCAATGCGCCCTACCCCTCGATGGATCGCCAAGGTGGTCATCGCCTGGGCGGTGATGATGGCCGGCGCCTGCGTCGCGGGCCAAGCGTGGCGCGGTGAATCGCTGGTGATAGGTGCGGTGTTCAGCCTGATGCTGGCCGCGATGGTCACCGCGCTCAGTGTCGTGGTGGAGCGGGACGAGCAGGCCGGTCGACGTCGCCGCGAGGCCGACGCGCTGCGCCGAATGGTGTACGGCGACGAGAAGCCCCCAGAGATGCCGATGTGATCGGCGCACCGGTCGGCACCCACACGAAGTCCCCCTTGAATGAAGGTGGCGGACGAATATCTGGACGCCTTCTTCAATACCGGCGCTAAGCGGCAGCAGTGAGAGCACCCGGCGCCCGGGGCGGCCGCCGGACGCCGGGCGCTTCGGTCATTTGAGGACGCGGTACCAGAGGTTGGCGGCCTTCGGGGTGTGCGTGACGTCGAGCTGCTCGAGCCGGACGTCCGTCCCGCCCGGATGGTCGAACAGGCGGACGCCGTCGCCGAGCAGGACGGGCGCGACGATGGCCAGTACCTCGTCGAGCTCGCCGGCCTCCAGGCACTGCCGGGCCGTCTCCGCGCCGAGGACGTTGACGTACCTGCCGCCCGCGGCCTCTCGCGCGGCGGCGACGGCCTGGCCGAGGTCGCCGACGAACGTGACGTCCGGGATCGCGACGTCCGGCGGGCGATGGGTGAGGACGAACTGCGGCCCGGTCCAGCCGCCGCCGAACGGCTTGCCCTCCCGTTCGGCGTCGCCGCGGTAGGGGTCGTCGCCGCCGAAGGTGCGGGCGCCGACCAGCAGCGCGCCGATGCCGCCGATCAGGTCGTCCACGATCGGGTTCGGGCCGAAGTGGGGCGCCGCCCACGACATGTCGCCGCCGGGGCCGGCGATGAACCCGTCCAGCGACATCGTGGCGGAGTAGAGCAGCTTTGCCATGGTCAACCTCCGTGTGCTCCGGTCTTCCCGTTGAGACGGCGGAGCACGCGAAAGCTCATCGGTGCCCCGCCGGCGGCCGGTCGTCCAGGCCGAACAGCGGGAACAGGCGGGGCTCGTGGAAGGCCACCATCTCGGTGATCCGGGCGTCCTCGACGGTCAGGACGCCGAGTGCGAAGGGCCGGTGGTCGGCCCGGCCCGGCGGCCGGACGTACAGCGCGGCGGCCGGCTGCCGGTTCGATCCGACCGGCACCGCCTTCAGCGCGCCCACGTAGTGGGGGGAGCCGGGGTCCCAACTGGTGGCCAGCGTGGCCAGCACCGCCTCGCGTCCTTGGAACCACGCCGGGTACGGCGGCATCATCGCGCGGACTTCCGCGGCCAGCAGGTCCGCCATCGCCGCCGGGTCGGCGCGGTTGATCGCGTCCATGTACCGGCGCAGGACCTCGCGTTCCTCCGGGTCGAGCTCCGCCCGGGCCGTCCAGTTCAGGCGGTGGGGCGGCAGGCGGTCGCGCATCGTCGCCCGGGCCCGCTGCAACGCGCTGTTGACCGAGGCGACGCTCGTCTCCAGCACGTCGGCGGTCGACCGGGCGGGGAAGCCGAGCACGTCGCGCAGGATCAGCGCCGCCCGCTGCCGCGCCGGCAGGTGCTGGATCGCGGTCAGGAACGCCAGCTCGATCGTCTCGCGGCCGACCACCACGGCGTCCGGCTCGGCCGCGTCCAGCAGCCGGTCCGGGATCGGCTGCAGCCAGGGCACCTCGCCGCGGGGCGGCAGGCCGGAGGTCTCCGGGTCCGCCGGCGGCGCCAGGTCGTGCGGCAGCACCCGCCTGGCCCGCCCGCCCAGCACGTCCAGGCAGGCGTTGGTCGCGATCCGGTACAGCCACGCCCGGACGGTGGAGCGGCCCTCGAACCGGTCCAGGTTCTTCCAAGCGCGCAGGAACGTCTCCTGCACGACGTCCTCGGCCTCTTCGACCGAACCGAGCATCCGGTAGCAGTGCACCCGCAGTTCGCGCTCATGCCGGCGGACCAATGCCGCGAACTCCTCGCCGCCGCCCTCGGGGACCGCCGCCCCGCCGTCCCGGACGACGTCGTCGCGCTTCACGTCCACGGGCCACCTCCCGACCATCGGGACCAGGATCGCCGATGCGGCACGGCCGGCGGGGCCGGACGCCCGATCCGCCGCGCGGAGACGCCGATCCGGGACGCGGGAGCGTCTTCGCAGGTCAGGTGGGCGGGTACCGGGTGCCGACCGACATGGTGCTCAGATGAGCAAAATGCTACGCAAATGTTGCGCCCGCGTGAACGGGGTTCTTACGGTGTGACCCCCAGCACAACCCGGGAGGGCAAGATGCGAAGAACGTTCCTGGCAGGAGCGCTCGCGACGGTGGTCACGGTGGCGTCGGCGTGCTCGGTGTCGACCGGGCCGAGCGGTGGTTCGGAGCACAAGGGCGGCGACGGCGGCCAGCTGACGATCGGGTTCAGCGAGGTCACCCAGCAGTCGCCGTTCTACGTCCAGCTGAAGGACGGGGCGCAGCAGGCGGCGGCCAAGGCGGGGGCCAAGCTGCTGTTCGCGGACGCCAACGGCGACGTCACCAAGCAGAACAACGACATCCAGGACCTGATCACGCGGGGCGTGGACGTCCTGCTGGTCAACCCGGTGGACCCGAAGGGCGCCGCGGCGGGGCTGGCGGCGGCCAAGGCCGCGAAGATCCCCGTCATCACGCTGGACCGGCCGGTGCCGGAGGGGGCGGCGTCGCACGTCGGGCGCGACAACGTGCAGATGGGCAAGCTGGTGGGGCAGCGGCTCGCGCAGGCGCTCGGCCCGGCCGGCGGCAAGGTCATCGAGATCCAGGGCGACGCCGGCGGCGCGGTCGCCCGGGACCGCGGGAACGGCTTCGCGCAGGGCGTCCAGGGCAACCCGAAGATCAAGATCGTCAAGGGCCCGTACTGCGACTACATCCGGTCCAAGGCGGTCAGCGCCATGCAGGACCTGCTGCAGGCGAACCCCGACGTCAAGGCCGTGTACGCGCAGAACGACGACATGGCGCTCGGCGCCCTGCAGGTGCTGCGGGAGAGCAAGCGGACCGACGTGAAGGTGGCGGGCGTGGACGGGCTCATGGAGGCGGTGAAGCTCATCCCGCAGGGCCAGTTCGTCGCCACCGCCCTCAACGACCCGATCAGCGAGGCGGCGCAGGCGGT
The DNA here is from genome assembly GCF_040645715.1 of Spirillospora sp. NPDC046719. NCBI lineage: Bacteria > Bacillati > Actinomycetota > Actinomycetes > Streptosporangiales > Thermomonosporaceae > Spirillospora > Spirillospora sp. NPDC046719. Next base: position 10,740 of record NZ_JBEYYT010000176.1, read on the forward strand.
GCAGACCGCGGTGAAGGTCGGGCACGGCGAGAAGGTCGCGCCGTACGTCGACGCGGGGACGGCCCTGATCGACCCGGCCAACGCGGCGAAGTACAGCGGCTCCAGCGTGTTCGCGCCCGCGCAGTCCGCGTCCTGAGCCCTGAGACACGCAAGAAGGGAACACAGTGCCTGAGAAAATGCTCGCGGCCGTCCTGCACTCGCCGGGTGACATCCGCGTGGAGGAGGTGGCGAAGCCCGAGCCCGGTCCGGGAGAGGCGCTGGTCCGCGTCGACGCCTGCGGGGTGTGCGGTTCGGACATCGCCCGCATGCTGAGCGCCGGCGCGCACCGCATGCCCATCATCTGCGGGCACGAGTTCGCCGGACGGGTCGTCGAGGCGGGGCGCGAGGTGCGCGGGTTCTCCGACGGGGACCTGGTCGCGGTGCCGCCGCTGATCCCCTGCTTCGCCTGCGCGGAGTGCCAGCGCGGCCGGTTCAGCCTCTGCCTGGACTACGACTACTTCGGCAGCCGCCGCGACGGCGCCTACGCCGAGTACGTCACCGTCCCGGCGCGGAACCTGTTCCCGGTGCCGGAGCAGGTGCCCGCCGCGGCCGCGGCGATGCTCGACCCGGCGTCGATCGCCCTGCACGCGATCTGGCGGACCCGGCTGGGCGTCGGGCACCGGGTCGCGGTGCTCGGTGCCGGGCCGATCGGGCTGTTCGCCGTCCAGTGGGCGCGGCTGGCGGGCGCGTCGGACGTGCTGGCCGTCGACCTGAACGAGCGCAAGCTCGCGCAGGCGTCGGAGGCCGGCGCCACGCACACCACCACCAGCGGCGAGGAGGCCCGCGACCTGGCGGGGGACGGGTACGACGTGGTGATCGAGTCGGCCGGCACCCCGGTGACCGCCGACATGGCGGCGGCGCTGTGCGCCCGGCACGGCGAGGCGGTGTTCATCGGCATCCCGCACGCGCCGGTCGAGTTCGCCAAGGGGACCTTCAACGACTTCCTGCGCCGGGAGGTCAGCCTGCACGGCGCCTGGAACTCGTTCTCGGCCCCGTTCCCCGGCGACGAGTGGCGGGCGGCGGCGGAGGCGTTCGCGTCCGGCGCGCTGCGCTGGAAGTTCATGATCACGCACGAGCCGGGGCTGGACGCGCTGCCGCAGCTCATGAAGCAGCTGGGGGAACGTTCCATTTTCAGCTCGAAGGTGCTCTTCCGGCCGGGGGAGCGGCCGTGACCGCGCTGCTGTCGATCGACCTCGGCACCGAGGGCGCGCGCGTCGCGGTGTTCGCCGACGACGGCGCGGTCCTCGGCACCGGCCACGACACCTACCCCACCCGGTACCCGCGGCCCGGGTGGGCCGAGCAGGACCCCGAGGACTGGTGGCGCGCCGTCACGGCGGCGACCCGCGCCGCGCTCGCCGGGGCCGGGGAGCCGGAGATCGCGGGTGTCGCCGTCGCCACCACCGCCTCCACCGTCGTCGTCCTCGACGACGCGGGCCGGCCGCTGCGACCGGCGATCCTGTGGATGGACGCCCGCGCCGCCGCCGAGTCGGAGGCGACCGCCGCGACCGGCCACGACGTGCTGAAGTACGCGGGCGGCTCCGACGCCGTCGAGTGGCTGGTGCCCAAGGCGATGTGGCTGGCCCGGCACGAACCGGGCGTCTACCGGAGCGCCGCCCGCATCGTCGAGGCCGTCGACTACCTCACCTGGCGGCTCACCGGCAGGTGGACGGCGTCGCAGATGAACGCCTGCTGCAAGTACAACCACGACCCGCGCGGCGGCGGGCACCCGCACGACCTGTACGCGCTGCTCGGCGTCCCGGACCTGGCCGCGAAGCTTCCGCCCGACGTCCTCCGGGTCGGTGCGGCGGCGGGCGAGGTCACGGCGGCGACCCGCGCCGAGCTGGGGCTGCGCGGCCGGCCGACCGTCGCGGTCGGCGGCATCGACGCGCACCTGTCGCTGCTGGCCACCGGCGGGCTGGAGCCGGGCCGGCTGTCGATCGTCTGCGGGACGTCCAACGCGTTCGTCGCCGAGGTCGACGCCCCCGTGTTCACCCCCGCCATCTGGGGCCCGTACCCCGACGCGCTGCGTCCCGGGCACTGGCTCGTGGAGGGCGGGCAGGTGTCGGCGGGGTCGGTCCTGCGCTGGACGAGCGAGGACCTGCTCGGCGTGAAGCGCGCGGAGCTGCCCCGGCTCTGCGCCGAGGCCGAGCAGGTCCGGCCGGGGGAGCACGGGCTGGTCGTCCTGGACCACTTCATGGGCAACCGCACGCCGCTCCGCGACCCGGGGCTGCGCGGCGCGGTCCTCGGCCTGACGCTCGGCACCACCCCCGCGCAGCTCTACCGGGCCGCGGTGGAGAGCGTCGCGTACGGGACGCGGCAGGTGCTGGAGTCGTTCCTCACCGCGGGAGTCCCGGTGAAGGACATCTACGTGTCCGGCGGCGTCCGGCACAACCCGCTCTGGCTGAAGACCATGGCGGACGTGCTCGGCCGCCCGCTGCTGCTCGTCGGCCGCCCCGGCGGGGCCGCCGACGCCGGCGACAACCTCACGTTGCGGGCCTGCGCGGTGCTCGCCGCGACCGCCACCGGCGCGCACAGCGGGCTGGCCCAGGCCGCCGAGGCGTTCGCGCCCGTCACCACCCTCGTCGAGCCGGAGGGACGGGACGTCCACGGCGGCGCCTACGAGGCCGGCTACGACCTGTACCGGCAGGCCACCGCCGCCACCCGCGAGGTGTCGCACCTGCTCAGCCGCCCCCGCGAGGAGACCGGATGAATCCGGAGGACCCCGACTACGAGACGCTGCTGCTGCGCGTCGCCGAGATGTACTACGAGGGCGACCAGACCCAGGAGCAGATCGGCCGGAAACTGCACCTGACCCGCTGGAAGGTCGGGCGGCTCCTCGCCGAGGCCCGCACCGCCGGGATCGTCCGGATCGAGATCGTCCACCCCCGGCACCGGCTCCACGCGCGGGAACGCGAGCTCAAGGAGCGCTACGGGCTGCGCGACGCCGTCGTGGTCCCGGTCGACGCCGCCGCCGGCGAGGTCGAGACGCGCGACCGGGTCGCGGGCGCCGCCGCCCGCTACCTCGCCGACCTGACCCCGGCACCGCGCAGCCTCGGCGTGTCGTGGGGCCGCACGCTGGACGCCGTCGCCGCGCACATCGCGCCCGGCTGGACGCGCGGCGTCCAGATCGTCCAGGTGAACGGCGGGCTCAGCCGGTCGCGCCGCCCCACCTCGGCGTCCGACATGGCCAGCCGGCTCGCGCACCACGGCGGCGGCACCGTCACGCTGCTGTCGGCGCCCGCGATCGTCGAGCAGGACTCGACGCGCGCCGCGCTGGAAGGCGAGCGGTCGGTGGGCGGCGTCCTCGACCTGGCCAGGCAGTGCGGCGCGTTCCTGTTCAGCCCCGGCGCGCTGTCGCACGACTCCGTCCTCGTCGAGTCCGGCTACCTGAGCTCCGCCGACATCGACGCGCTCGCCGCGTCCGGCGGCGTCGGCGACGTCGTCGGCCGGTTCATCGACGGCGCCGGACGGATCGTCTGGGACGAGCTCGACCGCAGGACGATCGGCATCACGATCGACGACCTGCGCGCGGGTGCGTGGTCGATCGCCGTCGTCGCGGGCGAGCGCAAGCACCGCGTGTGCCGCGCCGTCGTCGCCGGCGGGATCTGCAACGTCCTGGTGACCGACGACGTCACCGCCGCCCACCTGCTGGAGGAGGCCGCATGAGCGACTCGCCGCGCCCGGAGCCGCCGCTCCTGGAGATGAAGGGGATCGTCAAGCGCTTCCCCGGCACACTCGCCTGCGACGGCGCGAACCTGTCGGTCCGCGCGGGCGAGGTCCACTGCCTGCTCGGCGAGAACGGCGCCGGCAAGAGCACGCTGATGAAGATCCTCGCCGGCTCCTACCGGCCCGACGACGGCGAGATCCTGCTGTCCGGCAGGCCGCTGCGCGCCACGAGCCCGCAGGACGGCATCGCCGCCGGGATCAGCGTCATCTACCAGGAACTCGACCTCGCGCCGGACCTGACCGTCGCGCAGAACCTGTTCCTCGGACGCGCGCCCGCGCGCGGGCCGTTCGTCCGCCGGCAGGCGCGCGCCGCCGCGGCGGCCGAGGTGATCCGCCGCGTCGGCGGGACGTTCTCGCCCGCCGACCGGGTGGGCGACCTGCCGATCGCCGCGCAGCAGCTCACCGCGATCGCCCGGGCGCTGACGATGGACGCGAAGGTCATCGTCATGGACGAGCCGTCCGCGACGCTGGGCGAGCGGGACCTGGAGGCGGTGTTCGAGGTCATCCGCGGCCTCGCCGCCGAGGGCCGCGCCATCATCTACATCTCGCACCGGCTGGACGAGGTGTCGGAGATCGGCGACCGCGCCACCGTCATGCGCGACGGGCGCGACGTCGGCGTGTTCGACCTCGCCGCCACCACCCACGACGACCTCGTCGCGGCGATGATCGGCGGCTCCCGCGACCTGGTCCGCCGCGTGGACCGCCCCGCGCCGTCGGGGGAGCCGCGGCTGGTCGTCGAGCGGGCGCGGGTCGGCGGCATCCTCGACGTCTCCGGCATCGAGGTCCGCCCCGGCGAGATCGTGGGACTCGCGGGCCTCGCCGGCGCCGGGCGGACCACCCTGCTCAACGCCCTGTTCGGGGTCGCCCGCGCCGACGTCCGCGCCCGCCTGGACGGCGATCCGCTGCCGGTCGCCGGCCCCCGCACCGCCGTCCGCAACGGTCTCGCGCTCGTCCCCGAGAGCCGCAAGGAGCAGGGCCTGTTCCTCGGCCTCGGCGTGTCCCGCAACGCCGCCATCAGCGCGCTGCGCCCGCTGGCGCCGCGCTCCCGGGGGCGCCGCGCGACCGCGCCCGTCCTCGCCGGCCTCGGCGTCAAGCACGCCTCCGCGGACCAGCCCGTCGGCGAGCTGTCGGGCGGCAACCAGCAGAAGGTCGTCCTCGCCAAGTGGATCACCCGGGGCATGCGGGTGCTGCTGCTGGACGAGCCCACCCGCGGCCTCGACATCGGCGCCAAGGCCGACCTCTACCGGCAGGTCCGGCGGCTCGCCGACGACGGCGTCGCCGTCCTGCTCGCCAGCAGCGAGCTCGCCGAGCTCACCGCCCACGCCGACGCCATATGGGTGCTGCACGAGGGCCGCAACATCGCGCGGTTCGACCCCCGCACCACCGCGGAGGCCGACATCGCCCACACCGTCATCACTGGAGCCACCCCATGAGCCAAACCGCCTCCAAGGCCCGGCCGGCCCTGGCCGGCATCGTGCCCCGGCGCCACGGCCTCGCCCTGCTGCGCAACGGGAACCTGCTCGTCGTCTTCCTGCTGCTGTGCGTCGTCGCGTCGATCCTGGCACCGGAGTTCCTGACCACCCGCAACATCGCCAACCTGCTGCAGCAGTCGAGCCTCACCGGCATCGTCGCGATCGGCATGACGATGGTCATCCTCACCGCGGGCATCGACCTGTCGGTCGGCAGCACCGCCGCGTTCGCCGGGATGACGGTGGCCGTGCTGATGTCGGACGGCTGGCCGCCCGTGCTCGCCGTCCTGGTGTCGCTCGCGGCCGGCGCCGCCGCCGGCGCCGTGATGGGCGGGCTGTCGGCGTACCTGTCGCTGCCCAGCTTCATGACGACCCTCGCCGGCCTCACCAGCATCCGGGGCCTGACGTACCTGCTGACCGGCGGCACGCCGGCCGGCGGCGACCAGCCCGAGGGCTTCCAGCTCCTCGGCGGCGGGTTCATCGGCCGCGTCCCGATCGTCGGCCTGATCTTCATCGCGATCACCGTCCTCGCCTGGCTGATGCTGCGCGGGACGACGTTCGGCGAGTACATCTACGCGGTCGGCAGCAACCGGGAGGCCGCCCGGCTGTCCGGCCTGCCCGTGCGGGCGGTGACCGTCGCGGTCTTCGCGATCTCCGGGCTGCTCGCCGCGTTCGCGGGCGTCCTGCTCACCTCGCGGCTGACCATCGGCCAGCCGACCGCCTTCAACGGCCTGGAACTGGACGCCATCGCCGCCGTCGTCCTCGGCGGGACCAACCTGTTCGGCGGGCGCGGCAACGTCTTCGGCACGTTCGTGGCGGTCCTGCTGCTGTCGGTGGTGAAGAACCTGTTCAACCTCGTCGGGCTGAGCTCGTTCTTCCAGATGGTGGTGACCGGCCTGATCGTGGTGGCGGCGCTCATCCTCAACCGGATCCTGGAGAACAGGGGTGCCCGTGCCTGACACGATGACGGCTCTGAAGAGGGCCGACGAACGGGAGCTGCGCGCGTTCCTGCACGGACTTCCGGGCGTGGACCAGGTCGGTGCGGAGGAGCGGGCGGCGCGGCTTGCTACTCGGTCGATCAAGACGTCGGCGAAGGCCGAGGCGATCGATCTGGCGATCTCGATGGTGGACCTCACGACGCTGGAGGGTGCGGACACGGCCGGGAAGGTGCGGGCGTTGTGCGCCAAGGCCGTCCGGCCTGATCCGGCGGACGCGACGGTGCCGAAGGTCGCGGCGGTGTGCGTGTATCCCGACTTGGTGGACGTGGCGGTGGGGGCGCTGCGTGGCACCGGGGTCGGCGTCGCCAGCGTGGCGACGGCGTTCCCGTCGGGGCGGGCGCCGCTGGAGGCCAAGCTCGCCGACACCCGGGCCGCGGTGGCGGCGGGCGCGAGTGAGATCGACATGGTGATCGATCGTGGCGCGTTCCTGTCGGGTGACTATGGGACGGTCTTCGAGCAGATCGTCGCGGTCAAGGACGCCTGCGGGGACGCGCACCTGAAGGTGATCCTGGAGACCGGCGAACTGGTCACCTACGACAACGTGCGGCGTGCTTCCTGGCTGGCGATGCGGGCGGGCGCGGATTTCATCAAGACCTCGACCGGGAAGGTGTCTCCGGCGGCGACGTTGCCGGTGACGCTGGTGATGCTGGAGGCTGTCCGCGACTACCGGGCCGCGACGGGCCGTCAGGTCGGTGTCAAACCGGCGGGTGGGATCCGCACTACCAAGGATGCGATCAAGTACCTGGTGCTGGTGAACGAGACCGCCGGCCCGGACTGGCTGTCGCCCGACTGGTTCCGGCTGGGTGCTTCCAGTGTGCTGAACGATCTGCTGATGCAGCGCCGCAAGCTGTCCACCGGCGTCTACTCCGGTCCCGACTACTTCACCCTGGACTGATCATGGTGTTCGAGTACGCGCCCGCACCGGAGTCGGCGTCGGTCGTCGACATCCGCGGCTCC
>NZ_JBEYYT010000177.1:0-17796 GCF_040645715.1 Spirillospora sp. NPDC046719
TGACCCCTAAACCCCCCCCCCCCCACGCCCCCGGGGCGGCCCGCCCCCACCCCGGCGCGCCCGCCGCCTGCCGTTCCACACCCCGCCAACCACCCCGACACGCCCCGGGAAAGACCGGCCCCATGGCTCCACCCTCCCGGCCCCGATAGGCTCGACGATATGAGTGTTCGGCGGGTGATGGGCATCGAGACCGAGTACGGCATCTCCGTACCCGGGCAGCCAGGGGCCAACGCGATGGTGACCTCCAGCCAGGTCGTCAACGCCTACCTCGCGGCATCGGCCGCACGGGCCCGCAGGGCCCGCTGGGACTTCGAAGAGGAGAACCCCCTCCGCGACGCCCGCGGCTTCGACCTCGCCCGCGAGGTCGCCGACCCCACCCAGCTCACCGACGAGGACCTCGGCCTCGCCAACATCATCCTTACCAACGGCGCCCGGCTCTACGTCGACCACGCCCACCCCGAGTACTCCGCGCCCGAATGCACCAACCCCCGGGACGCCGTCATCTGGGACAAGGCCGGCGAACGCGTCATGGCCGACGCCGCCGCCCGCGCCGCCATGGTCCCCGGCACCCACCCCATCCAGCTCTACAAGAACAACACCGACAACAAGGGCGCCTCCTACGGCTGCCATGAGAACTACCTCATGCGCCGCGAGACCCCCTTCGCCGACATCGTCCGGCACCTCACCCCCTTCTTCGTCTCCCGCCAGGTCGTCTGCGGCGCCGGCCGCGTCGGCATCGGCGTCGACGGCCGCGGCGACGGCTTCCAGATCAGCCAGCGCGCCGACTTCTTCGAAGTCGAGGTCGGCCTCGAGACCACCCTCAAGCGCCCCATCATCAACACCCGGGACGAACCCCACGCCGACCCCGAGAAGTACCGGCGCCTGCACGTCATCATCGGCGACGCCAACATGGCCGAGCTGTCGACCTACCTCAAGCTCGGCACCACCTCCCTCGTCCTCGCCATGATCGAGGACGGCTTCCTCACCGTCGACCTGTCCGTCGACATGCCCGTCGCCGCCCTGCGCGCCGTCTCCCACGACCCGTCCTGCAAGCACCTGCTCACCCTCCGCGACGGCCGCAAGATGACCGCCGTCCAGCTCCAGATGGAGTACCTCGAGCAGTCCCGCAAGTACGTCGAGGACCGCTACGGCGCCGACGTCGACGAGATGACCAAGGACGTCCTGGACCGCTGGGAGTCCGTCCTGCACCGCCTCGGCGACGACCCCATGCAGCTGTCCCGCGAGCTCGACTGGGTCGCCAAGCTCGCGCTCCTCGAGGGCTACCGGAGCCGCGACGGCATCGACTGGTCCCACCCCCGCCTCCAGCTCGTCGACCTGCAGTACGCCGACATCCGGCCCGACAAGGGCCTCTACAACCGCCTGGCGTCCCGCGACCGCGTCGAGCACCTCGTCACCGAGGACGAGGTCGAGCACGCCATCGACGACCCGCCCGAGGACACCCGCGCCTACTTCCGCGGCCGCTGCCTGCGGCAGTACGCCGACTCCGTCGCGGCCGCGTCCTGGGACTCGGTCATCTTCGACGTCCCCGGCCGCGAGTCGCTCCAGCGCGTCCCGACCCTGGAGCCGCTCCGCGGCACCAAGCAGCACGTGGGGGCCCTGCTGGACCGCTGCCGCACCGCCGCCGAGCTGGTGGCCACGCTGACCGGCCAGAGCTGAGCGGAGCCCCTCCCAGGGGCTGACACGCGGGCGCCGTCCGGATCTTGGACGGCGCCCGTTGGATAGTGCGACTATCGAGCGGCGTCCCCGTGCTGACCTGCGGTGACGGGCGATGTCGCGGTTTCGTGACCGCTTTGCCTGTTTCACGGGTCTGCGGACGGGCGATAACCGGATCAGGCCCCCGACGCCTAGAGCGATCGGACGAAACGGACCATAAGATCCGCTCGTCTACGAAGATCGGAGATAGGGTCGGGGTACCGGCAAGAAGCGGAGGTACGGAATGGCCACGAAGGACACCGGCGGTCAGAAGCAGACCACCCGGCGCACGGAAGAGGTCGAGGAGACCGAGGCCACGACCACCGAAGACGTCCAGGAGCGGCAGGAGAAGCTCACCGACGACGTCGATTCCATTCTCGACGAAATTGACGAGGTCCTCGAGGAGAACGCCGAGGAATTCGTAAGGGGATTTGTCCAAAAAGGCGGCCAGTGATCCTGGTATGTCCGATTTGGAGAAGAACGATGTGTTCGCCTCCTTCTAAATAACTTCACAGGCAGTAAAGGCGTGGGCGGACTGATAAAGTCCCGCCCATGTCTCATAAAAGGTGCCGTGACTGCGGCAAGACAAAGCCGGCCACGGACTTCTTCAAGCGGGCCGCGTCCGCAGACGGGCTCGCCCTGTACTGCAGGGAGTGCTTCGGTCTGCGGAACGCGGCCTCGAAGCGCAGAAGGCAGGAGCGCCTCGGAAAGGTCATGAAGCCCTACCAGAGGCGTCGCAAGGTGCCGGAGGGGATGAAGTACTGCCCTCGGTGTGAAACGGTCAAGAACGTCGACGAGTTCGGTAATAATCAGTCGCGAAAGTCCGGTCTCTCCGCATACTGCAAGCCATGTCACAATCGCGTGATCGCAGAGCATAAACAGGTGAAATACGGCGGCGAACGCAACTTCCTGCTCAAGCTCCGCTACGGGGTGACCGAGCAGGAGGTGGAGCGGATGGTCGCCGAGCAGGGCGGCGTCTGCGTCATCTGCCTCCGGGCGCCGGCGAAGCACGTCGACCACAGCCACCTCACCGGCCTGGTCCGGCGGATCCTGTGCTTCAAGTGCAACGGCGGGCTTGGCCAGTTCCACGACGACCCGGCCGTGCTGCGCCTAGCGGCCGACTACCTGGAACTGCGCGGCTCGCACGCGCGGCGGATGCGCATCGAGATCGGTGCTCCGGTCTTCGGAGGGCCGGAGCGCGTCCGCTGGGACCCGTTCTGGCGGACGCGCGGGGACAGCCTGCAGTCGGCGCGGCACTACCACCTGCGGCAGAAGTACGGGATCAACGACGAGGACGCCAGGTGGCTCCTGAAGCTGCAGGGCGGGAACTGCGCCATCTGCTGCGACAACCCGGCGGAGCATGTCGACCATGATCATGCCACTGGAGCGGTGCGCGGACTGGCCTGCACCGGGTGCAACAGCGGCATGGGGCAGTTGCGCGACGACCCCATCACCCTTCGCCGGGCTGCGGACTATGTGGAGGGGCGGCTCGTGCGGACGGTTCCCACGGCGGACGGCGGGACGCGGCTCGCGTTGACGGTTCCGGACGTCGATCCCACGACGGTGCCGAAGGGCGGCTGGAAGGAGCTCTGGGAGGAGGACGGCAGGTACCGCAAGGAGACGCTGCCGTTCGACGAGGAGCTCGACATGCCTACGTGGGTCGGGTCGGACGAGGACGGCGCGTTCGTCTACTCCTGATCGCCCCAGGAGTACGGAGCGTGGGGCGACACGCGCGCACGGCCGGGTTGCCGTGCGCGCGCGTTATGTGCGGGTGGACGGGCTTTCGCGGGGAAGGTTCGCCGTGGGCTTACGTGGTGGTGGATCACGCGGCATGCGCCGGGAGAGGGTTGAACAGTAGGGTCGTAGGAGTCTGCGCCGGTGGGGTATGCGAGGGTCACCGGCGCCTGGTGGAGGGAAGGGAGTCGCGTGGCGTCCCACGATTCGCACACCGGACGTCTGCCGGGGCTGTTCACGAGCCCGGATACGTCTTCGTTCACGGAGTTCCTGGGGGTGTACTCGCCGGAGTTGCTGCCGGGTCGGCGCACGGTGCCGGCGTCGCCGGTGGGGGATGAGATCCCGCATGGGACGACGATCGTCGCGGTGAGCTTCCCCGGCGGGGTGGTGATGGCGGGGGACCGGCGGGCGACGGCGGGGAACGTGATCGCGCAGCGGGACATCGAGAAGGTGTTCCGGGCGGACGAGTTCTCGGCGATCGCGATCGCGGGGACGGCCGGGATCGGGATCGAGATGGTCCGGCTGTTCCAGGTGGAGCTGGAGCATTACGAGAAGCGCGAGGGCCGGACGCTGTCGGTGGAGGGCAAGGCGAACCGGCTGGCGACGATGGTGCGGCAGAACCTGGCGATGGCGATGCAGGGGCTGGCGGTGGTGCCGCTGTTCGCGGGCTATGACGAGGAGCGGGACGGGGGGCGGATCTTCTCCTACGATCCGGCGGGCGGCCGGTACGAGGAGCGGGACTTCCACTCGATCGGTTCGGGGTCGGTGTTCGCGCGGGGTGCGCTGAAGAAGCTGTACCGGGCGGATCTGTCGGCGGAGGACGCGGCGCTGGCGTGCGTGCAGGCGCTGTACGACGCGGCCGACGACGATTCGGCGACGGGCGGCCCCGATCTGACGCGTCGGATCTTCCCGGTGGTGGCGTCGGTGACGTCGGAGGGGTACCGCCGGCTGGGTGAGGACGAGGTGGGCGCGTTGGCGCAGGCCGTCGTGGATGGACGTTACGACTCGCCGGGCGGTCCGACCGCCCCGCTGCGATAGAAGGGATCCGACCGGTGTCCATGCCGTTCTATGTGTCGCCCGAACAGCAGATGAAGGACAAGGCGGACTATGCGCGCAAGGGGATCGCGCGTGGCCGCAGTGTCGTGGTGCTGCAGTACGACGACGGCATCCTGTTCGTGGCGGACAATCCGTCGCGTGCGCTGCACAAGATCAGTGAGATCTATGACCGGATCGCGTTCGCGGCGGTGGGGAAGTACAACGAGTTCGAGAATCTGCGGCTGGGCGGGGTCCGGTACGCGGACATCAACGGGTACCAGTACGACCGTCGTGATGTGACGGCGCGGGGTCTGGCGAACGTGTACGCGCAGTCGCTGGGGACGATCTTCACCGAGACGAACAAGCCGTACGAGGTGGAGTTGGTCGTCGCGGAGGTGGGCGAGGACGCGGACACGGACCAGATCTACCGGCTGACGTTCGACGGGTCGGTGGCGGACGAGCACGGTTATGTGGCGATGGGGGGTCAGACGGAGTCGGTCGCGCAGGCGCTGAAGGACGGCTACGAGGAGGGGGCGTCGCTGGAGGTGGCGCTGCGGACGGCGGTGCGGGCTCTGGAGGCGCAGGACTCGGATCGGCGGCTGGAGGCGAAGTCGCTGGAGGTGGCGGTGCTGGACCGGAACCGGGAGCACCGGTTGTTCCGGCGGTTGCCGGCGCGGCGGATCGAGGAGTTGCTGGCGGCGGGTGACGGAGGTTCGGGTTCGGGGTCGCCGGGGGTGTCGTCGGCGGGCAAGGCGGGGCCGTCGGTGGACGATGTGGACGATGTGGTGGAGGACGGCGGGGAGGACTGACGCGCTGTCGGCGGCGCCGGGGGATTGTGGCGCCGGGGTGAGTTTGGCCCGTCGTGGCCGGGTGGTGTGGTGCCGTCCGGCCGCGGCGGGTTTGTTTCGTGGGGGAAACGGTGGGCTTTTGAGACTGCCAAGTCGGGGCCGGGCCGCATAGGGTCTTGGTGTGGACAGGCGCATCTTCGGGCTTGAGAACGAGTACGGCGTCACTTGCACCTTCCGCGGTCAGCGGCGGTTGTCACCGGACGAGGTGGCGCGCTATCTGTTCCGCAGGGTGGTGTCCTGGGGCCGGAGCAGCAACGTGTTCCTGCGCAATGGTGCGCGGCTCTATCTGGATGTGGGGAGCCATCCGGAGTACGCGACGCCGGAGTGCGACAGCGTCGTGGATCTGGTGACGCATGACAAGGCGGGGGAGCGGATCCTGGAGGGTCTGCTGGTGGATGCGGAGCGGCGGTTGCGCGAGGAGGGCATCGCCGGCGACATCTACCTGTTCAAGAACAACACGGATTCGGCGGGGAACTCCTACGGCTGCCACGAGAACTACCTGGTGGGGCGGCATGGGGAGTTCGGGCGGCTCGCGGACGTGCTGATCCCGTACCTGGTGACGCGGCAGATCATCTGTGGTGCGGGGAAGGTGCTGCAGACGCCGCGGGGTGCGGTGTACTGCGTGTCGCAGCGGGCGGAGCACATCTGGGAGGGCGTGTCGTCGGCGACGACGCGGTCGCGTCCGATCATCAACACGCGGGATGAGCCGCATGCGGACGCGGAGCGGTTCCGGCGGCTGCATGTGATCGTCGGTGACTCGAACATGAGCGAGGCGACGATGCTGCTGAAGGTCGGGGCGACCGACCTGGTGCTGCGGATGGTGGAGGCGGGGGTGGTGATGCGTGATCTGACGCTGGAGAACCCGATCCGGGCGATCCGGGAGGTCAGTCACGACATGACGGGTCGGCGGAAGGTGCGGTTGGCGAACGGGCGCGAGGCGAGTTCGCTGGAGATCCAGAAGGAGTACTTCGGGAAGGCGCGGGACTTCGTGGACTCGCGGGGCGGGGACGCGACGGCGAAGCGGGTGCTGGATCTGTGGGAGCGGACGCTGCGGGCGGTGGAGACGGGCGATCTGGATCTGGTGTCGCGGGAGATCGACTGGGTGATGAAGTACAAGCTGATCGAGCGGTACCGGCGGAAGTACGATCTGCCGTTGTCGTCGCCGCGGGTGGCTCAGCTGGATCTGACGTATCACGATGTGCATCGTGATCGGGGGTTGTACTACCTGCTGGAGAAGCGGGGGTCGGTGGAGCGGGTGTCGCGGGATCTGGACATCTTCGAGGCGAAGTCGGTGCCGCCGCAGACGACGCGGGCGCGGCTGCGGGGGGAGTTCATCCGGAAGGCGCAGGAGAAGCGGCGCGATTTCACGGTGGACTGGGTGCATCTGAAGTTGAACGATCAGGCGCAGCGGACGGTGCTGTGCAAGGATCCGTTCCGGTCGGTGGACGAGCGGGTGGACAAGCTGATCGCGGGGATGTGACGGCCGGTTCCGGGGCCGTCGCGGGGGCGGCGGCGCCCGGGGCGGGTGGTGCCGGTGCGACTCGCGTGGTGTGCGCTACCGGCTGGTCACTTGAGGGGTAGGGTGAGCGCGCAGCAGCGCTCATCACCCCTCGAAGGACCCGTATGCGCCGTCGTGTTCTCCGTCGTGTCGTCGCTTTGCCCGCCGTCGCCGTGCTGGCCGTGCCGCTGGTGGCGGGGTGTTCGTCCGGTTCGGACGTGAAGGTGTCGGTGAAGGGCGCGTTCGGGCGTCTGCCGGAGGTGTCGTTCCCGAAGGGCGGTCCGGACGGGTCGCTGGCGGTGAAGACGCTGAAGGAGGGGAAGGGGACGGCGGCCCGCAAGGGTGATCTGGTGATGGCGGACTATGTGGGGTACCGCTGGAACAAGTCGGGGAAGAAGCTGCTGGCGAGCAGTTATGCGGAGGGGCGTCCGGGGTTCTTCTCGACGTGGCAGCTGGTGCCGGGTCTGGTGAAGGCGTTGGAGGGGGCGCGGGCGGGGTCGCGGGTGGTGGCGCGGATTCCGCCGAAGGACGGGTTCGGGGCGGCGGGTGACGCGCGGCATCAGGTGGGGTCGGGGGACACGCTGGTGTACGTGCTGGACGTGCTGGGGGTGTATTCGGGGAAGGCGGGGCCGCATGGGGTGAAGCAGGCGCCGTTGGACGATCCGTCGTTGCCGAGGGTGTCGGACGCGCCGGCGGGGCAGGCGCCGGTGGTGACGGTGCCGAAGGCGGCGGCGCCGAAGAGGCTGCAGGTGCGGACGCTGGTGCGGGGGGATGGGCCGGTGCTGCGGAAGGGGCAGCTGCTGGCGACGCAGTACGCGGGGTATTTCTGGCGTGATGGGCGGGTGTTCAATTCGTCGTGGTCGGCGGGGCATCCGTTCGGTGTGGTGGTGGGGACGGGTCAGGTGATGAAGGGCTGGGATCAGGCGCTGCTGGGGCAGCGGGTGGGGAGCCGGTTGCTGCTGGTGGTGCCGCCGTCGCTGGGGTACGGGGCGAAGGGGTTGGCTCAGTACGGGATCCGGGGGTCGGACACGCTGGTGTTCGTGGTGGATCTGCTGGGCGCGCATTGACGTAGTCGGATGGTCGGTCGGCCGGCCGTCGCCGGGGCGTTGTCGTCGCCGGTGGCGGCCGTCGCGCGTTTCTATGGTCTATCCGCGCTGTTCTTAGAATGGCGGGGTGGAGGACATCGAGGCGGTGGCGCTGCTGCAGGATCCGGTGCGGCGGCGGTTGTACGAGTTCGTGGTGGGCCGGGGCCGCGAGGTGGGGCGGAACGAGGCGGCGGAGGCCGCGGGGGTGGGGCGGACGCTGGCGGCGTTCCATCTGGACAAGTTGGTGGACGGGGGGCTGCTGGAGGCGGGGAGCCGGCGGTTGTCGGGGCGTTCGGGGCCGGGGGCGGGGCGTCCGGCGAAGGTGTACCGGCGGTCGGCGGTGGAGCGCGGGGTGTCGTTGCCCGCGCGGGATTACGGGACGGCGGCGGGTCTGCTGGCGGAGGCGGCGGAGCGGGCGGGGCTGGATCGGGAGGTGCGGGAGGCGGCGCGGCGTGAGGGTGCGGCGCTGGCGGCGGGGGCGCCGTGCGGTGATCTGGACGCGTTGGCGAAGGTGCTGGAGGAGCGCGGTTACGAGCCGGTCCGCGAGGACGCCGAGAGCGCCGAGGCCGGCGACGGCGG
Source organism: Spirillospora sp. NPDC046719 (assembly GCF_040645715.1). Taxonomy (NCBI): domain Bacteria; kingdom Bacillati; phylum Actinomycetota; class Actinomycetes; order Streptosporangiales; family Thermomonosporaceae; genus Spirillospora; species Spirillospora sp. NPDC046719. Next base: position 8,493 of record NZ_JBEYYT010000177.1, read on the forward strand.
TGGGGTGGTGCTGCGGATGCGCAATTGCCCGTTCCACGCGGTGGCGGAGCGGTTCCCGCCGCTGGTGTGCGGGATGAACCTGGCGCTGCTGGAGGGGCTGGTGGAGGGCTCGGAGGGGGTGCGGGTGCGGATGGACGCGCGGCCGGGGTGGTGCTGCGTGGTGGCCGAACCTTCTAAAAACAATGAGGATTGACATAGAAGTGGCGGGCGTGGTGGAGTGACGCCATGACCGCTCATGAGGATCTTCGCGCCGGCTTCCACCTCGCCCAGTTCAACGTGGGCACGCTCCGGTACCCGCTCGACGACCCGCGGACCGCGGACTTCGTGGCGATGCTCGACCCGGTGAACGCGCTCGCCGACGGCGCCCCGGGGTTCGTGTGGCGGCTGGTCGAGGAGGGGCGGCCGGACGCCACGGGGATGCGCCCGGCCGGCGACGACGTGATCATCAACTACTCGGTGTGGGAGTCGCAGGAGGCCCTGTGGGACTTCGTCTACCGCACCGCGCACCTGGAGACGCTGCGGCGTCGCCGCGAGTGGTTCCGGCGCCACGTCGAGGCGCACATGGTGCTGTGGTGGATCCCGGCGGGATACGTCCCGACGGTGGAGGAGGCGCTGGAGCGGCTGGACCTGCTGCGCGCGCAGGGGCCGTCGCCCCGCGCGTTCACGTTCTCGTCGTCGTACACGGCCGAGGAGGCCGCGGCGCACGAGGCCGCTGAGGCGACGGCGGGCGCTGAGGAGAAGGGGTCCGCGGTCACGGAGCCGGCGGTGCTGTGAGGGCGTCCGCCGGCTCCGCGGCGGTCAGCCGAGGAGGGCGGCGGTGTGGCGGCCGGCGGCGGCGGCCGTGAGGAAGTAGGCGAGGTCCTCGTCGAGGCGGCGGCCCATGGTGGACAGGCGGACGCCCCAGTCCTTCTCCGCGGCCCTGAGCGTGTCGTGGAGGCCGTCGACGGGGACGGGGACGAGGGCGTGGCGGTCGCCGAGCGGGGCGGCCTCGGCCGCGACGCGGGCGCCGAACGCGCCGCCGAGTTCCGGGACGGGGACGTCGGCGCGGGCGAGGGCGACGCGGCCGTAGGCGGTGAGGGAGTGGTGGGAGACGCCGATGTGGCGTTCCCGCTTGTCGCCTTCGCTGACCCGCAGGGACGCGACGGGGCGTCCGTCGAGGATGGAGGCGGCGTTGACGGCCTCGCCCGCCGAGACGCCGGAGAAGCCCCATTTCGTGCCGGTGCCGAGGTTGCCGGGGCCCTGGGCGAGGACGACGGCGTCGGCGTCCAGGACCAGCCGGGCCGCGAGGAGGCCGGTGTGGACGGTGACGGCCTCCAGGTCGCCGCCGAACGCCTGCCCCGCGGTGACGGTGGCGGCGAGGGCGCCGGCGTCCTTGAGGCGGGCGATTGACATGGAGAACCAGGACGGCAGCGCGCCGCCGTCCGGCATGAGGTAGACGATCCGGGCGCCGGGGCGCGCGGCGAGCAGGCCGGCGAGGATCGGCGCGAGCGCGGAGTGCAGGTCGGCGACGACGACGGGCATGCCGCCGAGGGAGTCGGCGTCGCGGAGCGTCTCGTGGTGCGGGGAGTCCTGCTCGTCGGCGCCGAGGACGGTGGCCTGCAGGGGCGTGTAGCGGGCCTTGACGAGGTGGCCGGGGCCGGTCGGGTCGGGCGGGAGCCGGTCGGGGACGGCGACGACCATGGCGTAGCCGCCGGTGCCGAGGCCCAGCGCCAAGGCCGTAGTGTTGAGCAGGACGGTGTCGCCGGGTTCGGGGCGTCCGACCAGGTCGGGGTAGGCCAGTGCGCGGTGCGCGCCGTCGTCCCCGATCACGACGTCGAGTTCGACCGCCCCCGGCCATTCGCGGCGGATGCCCTCTACTGTGCCTTTGCGCCATCGGATCACACCGGGAAACGGTAGCGTCCTGGGCGACGGGCGGGGGCGTGATCGGGCCGTCGGCCCGGCCGGGGCCGCCGGAGGTCGCGGAGCGGAGGGGCGGAGCGCGAGGCTCCGCGGAAGGGGTTGGTGGCGAAGTGTCGCGGCGCAAGACCGAGCGCCTGCTGAATCTGGTGGTCTGCCTGCTCGCCACCCGGCGCTATCTGACCGCCGAGCAGATCCGGCGGGCGGTGCCGGGTTACCCGGACTCCGACGAGGCGTTCAAGCGGATGTTCGAGCGCGACAAGGAGGAGTTGCGCGAGCTGGGCGTGCCGCTGGAGGTGGGCAGCGACCAGCAGGGCGGGGGCGGCGAGGAGATCGGGTACCGGATCCCGCCGCAGGCCTACGAGCTGCCCGACATCCATCTGACGCCGGACGAGGCGGCGGTGCTGGGGCTGGCGGCGCGGGTGTGGCAGCGCGCGAGCATGGCGGAGGCCGCCTCCGGCGCCCTGCTGAAGCTGCGGGCGGCCGGGGTGGAGACGGACGTGGCCACGGCGGTGGGGGTGGAGCCGCGGGTGAACACCGGCGATCCGGCGTTCCCGGCGCTGTGGGAGGCGGTCCGCGACGGCCGTCCGGTGGCGTTCGACTACCAGGGGATCGGCCGGACGTCGGTGGCGCGGCGGCACCTGGAGCCGTGGGGCGTGGTGTCGCGGCGGGGCCGCTGGTACGTGGTGGGGTTCGACCGGGACCGCGACGAGGAGCGGGTGTTCCGGCTGAGCCGCATCGTCGGCGAGGTGGCGCCGGACGGCCCGGACGGGTCGGTGACCGTCCCGGACGGGGTGGACGTGCGGAAGATCGCGTTCGACTGGGGTGACCCGGTGACCGAGCCGCGGCCGGCGACGGTGCGGCTGCGGGCCGGCGCGGCGCAGGGGCCGCGGCGGTGGGCGCGGGACGTGCGCCCGGTGGGGGACGGGGAGTGGGACGAGGCCGTCCTGACCTTCCGTGACGTGGAGCGGTTCGCGCCGTATCTGGCGCGGTTCGCCGATGACGTGGTGGTGCTGGATCCGCCGGACCTGCGGGAGGCGGTCATCCAGCAGCTGAAGTCGGTGCTGGGGTGAGCGGGGCGATGAACGCGAGGACGGGCAAGGCGCCGGTGAAGGCGGCGGTGAAGGCCGCGAAGGCGCCGGCGACGACGTCGACGGACCGGCTGGCGCGGCTGCTGGCGCTGGTGCCGTACGTGGTGAACCGGGACTCGGTGCTGCTCGGCGAGGCGGCGGCGGCGTTCGGGGTGACCGAGAAGCAGCTGATCGACGACCTGAACCTGCTGTGGTGCGTGGAGCTGCGCGCGCCGGACCCGTACTGCCCGATCGACCTGTCCTACGAGGGCGGGGAGATCACGGTGGCGGAGGCGGAGTCGATCGCGCGGCCGCTGCGGCTGAAGGTGGACGAGGCGTCGGCGCTGCTGGTGGCGCTGCGGATGCTGGCGGGCATCCCGGACCTGCACGACCGGGACGCGCTGTCGCGGGTGATCGCGAAGCTGGAGTCGGCGGCGGGCGCCGCGGCGGCGGTGTCGAGCAAGGTGGCCGTGGAGGTCGACGCGCGGGGCGGGTCGGCGGACTCGGCGCGCACGGGCCTCGGGACGCTGCGGGACGCGATCGCGCAGGGCCGCCGCGTCCATCTGCGGTACTACGTGCCGGCGCGGGACGAGAACACCGAGCGGGACGTGGACCCGATGCGGCTGCTGGTGGTGGAGGGCAACACCTACCTGGAGGGGTGGTGCCGCCGGGCGGAGGCGGTGCGGCTGTTCAAGCTGGACCGGATCTTCGATCTGACGGTGCTGGACGTGCCGGCGGAGGTGCCCGAGGAGGCGGAGCCGATCGACGTGGACGCCGGGCTGTTCCGGCCGTCGCCGCAGGACGTGGCGGTGACGCTGGAGCTGACGGCGCGCGGCCGGTGGGTGGCCGACTACTACCCGTGCGAGAGCGTGGAGGAGCTCGGGGAGGGGCGGCTGCGGGTGGTGCTGCGCACGCCGGACACGCGGTGGGTGCGGGGCCTGGCGCTGCGTTTGGGCGACCAGGGCCGGGTGGTGTCGCCGGAGGCGCTGGCCGAGGACGTCCGCGACGACGCGTCCCGCGCGCTGGCGCTGTACGGGATGGCGTGACCGTCCGCTCTTCCGCGAGCCTCGGGCCTCGGCGGGTGCGGGGGATGGCGCGCTCGGGCCGTGCCGGTGGGGCGCCGCGCCGGGAGATCGGCTACCGTGGCGGGCGTGTCGTGGGTTGGAGTGTCGGTGTCGCTGGGCTTCGTCGGCCTGGCCGTGCTCGCCTGGTGCGCGTTCCGCGTGTACCTGGGCGTTCGGCGGTTCGGGCGTGAACTGGAGCGCACCAGGCGGCGGCTGGCGCCCAAACAGTCGGCGTTGCGCGATGAACTGTCCGAACTCCAGGACGCACGAGTGCCACAAGCGCCCCAGGACGGCGTACGATCGTCCTGAGGACCCCTGCTGAAGAGGATTGTCATGGCTGGACTGGGTACGCCCGAGATTCTGATCATTCTGGTGGTCGTACTGCTGCTGTTCGGATCGGCGAAGCTCCCCCAGCTCGCCCGGTCGCTGGGCAAGTCGGCGCGGATCCTGAAGGCCGAGACCAAGGGCCTGCACGACGACGGTTCCGAGGACGCCAAGGCCGGTCCGGCCGCCGCCGAGCCGTCGTCGGAGGCGCGGGACAAGGCGGCGCGGCTGCGCGAGGAGGCGGCGCGGCTGGAGCGCGAGGCGGCCGCCGCCGAGGGCGCGCAGCGCAACCGGGGCGCGCTGGCGTCCGGTGAGCCGATCGAGGGCGTGCCGGTGTCGGACCCGGGCCGGATGCGCCAGGGCTGACCAGCCCGACCAGGTCGCACACCCCCAGCCGAACCGAGCCCGAAAGCCCGTCATGAAGCCCAGGCAGAACACCGCGCCCGACGGCCGCATGCCGCTCATGGATCATCTGCGTGAGCTGCGCAACCGGTTGATCAAGGCGATCCTCGGGCTCGTCGCCGGGGGGATCGTGGCGTGGCTGCTGTTCGACCCGATCTGGAAGTTCCTGCAGAAGCCCTACACGCGGATCCCGCAGGAGCACTGCCTGGGCGGCGAGTGCGACCTGGTGGTCCACGGGATCTTCGACGGGTTCTTCGTGCACCTGAAGGTCGCGCTGATCGTCGGCGCGGTGCTGTCGTCGCCGATCTGGCTGTACCAGATCTGGGCGTTCGTGGCGCCGGGGCTGTACAAGCGGGAGCGCCGCTGGACGTACACGTTCATGGGTGCGGCGGTCCCGCTGTTCCTCGCGGGCGCCGCGCTGGCGTACCTGACGATGGACAAGGGCCTGAAGATCTTCATCGGGCTCGCGCCGGGCGACACCAAGGTGCTGGTCGGCATCCAGGACTACCTGGGGTACGCCCAGGCGATGCTGCTGATCTTCGGTCTGACGTTCGAGCTGCCGCTGTTCGTGGTGATGCTGAACCTGGCCGGGGTCCTCACCCACGAGCGGATCCGCAAGTCGCGGCGGCTGATCGTGTTCGGGGTGTTCGTGTTCGCGGCGGTCGCCACGCCCAGCCAGGACCCGTTCACGATGCTGGCGCTGGCGGTGCCGACGGTGGTGCTGTTCGAGATCGCCGAGGTGCTGGCGTTCTTCCACGACCGCCGCAAGGTCCGCAGGCCCGATCCCGACGCGGAGTTGTCCGACGACGAGGCGTCGCCCCTGGACCTGGAGGCGATCGACGCGGAGCTGGAGGGCGGCGGCCGCGCCCGCTGACCGTCTCCCGGCCCTCCGCGGCCCGTTGCGCGTGCGTCTTCGAGGGACGCGTGGGAAAAGGCGTCCCGAATTGGGAAACGGGCCGGTCGAAACCGTAGGCTCGATGTCATGACCTCCCCCGACACCGCGCAGGCCGCGGACAGCCCGGCCGGGCGGTACGCGGCCTACCGCGCGCGCACCGCAGGGAACGGCCCTGCCCTGCTGGACTTCCGCACCCTGTACGACTTCGAGCTGGACGCGTTCCAGATCGAGGCGTGCCGGGCGCTGGAGGGCGGCAGCGGCGTGCTGGTCGCGGCGCCCACCGGTTCCGGCAAGACCGTCGTCGGGGAGTTCGCGGTCCACCTGGCGCTCACCGGCGGCACCAAGTGCTTCTACACCACGCCGATCAAGGCGCTGTCGAACCAGAAGTACGCCGATCTCGTCCGCCGCTACGGTCCGGAGAAGGTGGGGCTGCTCACCGGCGACAACAGCGTCAACGGCGAGGCGCCGATCGTGGTGATGACCACGGAGGTGCTGCGGAACATGCTGTACGCGCAGTCGCCGACCCTGGCGGGGCTGGCGTTCGTGGTGATGGACGAGGTGCACTACCTCGCCGACCGGTTCCGCGGCGCCGTCTGGGAAGAGGTGATCATCCACGTTCCGGACTCGGTGCGGATCGTGGCGCTGTCGGCGACGGTGTCCAACGCCGAGGAGTTCGGCGAGTGGCTGCACGAGGTCCGCGGCGACACCGCGGTGATCGTGGACGAGCACCGGCCCGTCCCGCTGTTCCAGCACATGCTGGTGGGGACGCGGCTGTACGACCTGTTCGTCGACACCGGCAAGGGCAAGGACCGGCAGGCCCGGCTGAACCCGCAGCTGACGCGGATGGCGGTGGAGGAGGTCCGGCGCGCCAAGGTCAACCAGGGGCGCCGCACCGGCCGCCGCCGGGCGCCGCGCCCGCAGCGGTTCCGGCCGCCGGCCCGCCCCGACGTGATCGAGCGGCTGGACCGGGCGGGGCTGCTGCCGGCGATCACGTTCATCTTCAGCCGCGCCGGCTGCGACGCGGCGGTGCTGCAGTGCCTGCACGCGGGGATCCGGCTGACCTCGAAGGAGGAGGCCGAGGAGATCCGCGCGCACGTGGAGCTGCGCACCTCCGACATCTCGCCGGAGGACCTGCGGATCCTCGGCTACGGCGACTTCCTGGAGGCGCTGCAGCGGGGCGTCGCCGCGCACCACGCGGGGATGCTGCCGACGTTCAAGGAGATCGTCGAGGAGCTGTTCACCCGCGGGCTGATCAAGGCGGTGTTCGCGACGGAGACGCTCGCGCTCGGCATCAACATGCCGGCCCGCACCGTGGTGATCGAGAAGCTCGACAAGTGGAACGGCGAGGCGCACGTCGACCTGACGCCGGGGGAGTACACGCAGCTGACGGGCCGGGCCGGGCGCCGCGGCATCGACGTGGAGGGCCACGCCGTGGTGGTGTGGGGCCCGAGCGTGGAGCCGGCGTCGGTCGCGGGCCTCGCCGGCACCCGCACCTACCCGCTGAACTCCAGCTTCCGGCCGTCGTACAACATGGCGGTGAACCTGGTCGGCGCGGTCGGGATCGAGCGGGCCCGGACGCTGCTGGAGGAGTCGTTCGCGCAGTTCCAGGCCGACCGGGCCGTGGTGGGCCTGGCGCGGCAGGTCCGCAAGAACGAGGAGGCGCTGGAGGGGTACGCCAAGGCCGCCGAATGCCATCTCGGCGACTTCATGGAGTACGCGGCGATGCGGCGGCGGCTGTCGGACCGGGAGGCGGAGCTGTCCCGGGAGCGGTCGTCGGCGCGGCGCGCGGAGGCCGCGAAGTCGCTGGAGCACCTGCGGCCCGGCGACGTGATCCTGGTGCCGTCGGGGCGGCGGTCGGGCCTCGCCGTCGTCCTGGACCCGGGCGTGGGGCGCCGCTCCGACGGGCCGGCGCCGCTGGTGCTGACGGTGAACCGGTCGGTGCAGCGGCTGTCCATCCAGGACTTCCCGCGGGCGGTGGAGCCCGTCGACCGGATCCGCATCCCGAAGTCGTTCAGCCCCCGCAACCCGCAGGACCGCCGCGACCTGGCGTCCACGCTGCGCAACAAGGTGCCCGAGGACGTGCGGGAGCGGCGCCGCACCCGCGGTGACGCCGCCGCCGACGACGCCGAGATCACCCGGCTGCGCGCCGACCTGCGCGCCCATCCGGTGCACGGCTGCGACAAGCGCGAGGACCACGCCCGCTGGGCCGAGCGGTACCACCGCCTCGACCGGGAGACCGAGCAGCTGCGGCGCCGCGTCGAGGGCCGCTCCCAGGTGATCGCCCGGACGTTCGACCGGGTCTGCGCCGTCCTGCAGCAGCTCGGCTACCTCGACGGCGACGACGTCACCGCCGAGGGCCGCCGCCTCGGCCGGATCTACAACGAGCTGGACCTGCTGACCGCGGAGAGCCTGCGCGCCGGGCTGTGGGACAAGCTCGACCACGCCGAGCTGGCCGCGTGCGTGTCGGCGCTGGTGTACGAGTCGCGGCAGCCCGACGACGCGGCGCCGCCGCGCACGCCGACGGGCCCGTCGCAGGACGCGCTGGCGGCGATGGTGCGGCTGTGGGGCGAGCTGGAGGCCGTCGAGCGCGACAACCGGGTGTCGTTCCTGCGCGAGCCGGACCTGGGGTTCGCGTGGACGGCGTACCGGTGGGCGAAGGGCGACGAGCTCGACGAGGTGCTGCTGGAGAGCGACCTGACCGCCGGCGACTTCGTCCGCGCGGTCAAGCAGCTGCTGGACCTGCTCGGGCAGGTCGTCGACGCCGCGCCGGAGAACTCGCACCTGCGCAAGACGGCCCGCCGGGCGATGGACGCGATGCGCCGCGGCGTCGTCGCGTACACATCCGTCGGCTGATCGGGGGCGGCTGATCGGGAGCGGCCCCCGGCCGGTCAGGCGTCCTGCTCGGCGGGGAGCGCGAGGTCGGCGGCGACGACGGCGGCGAACGCGCCCCGCGCGATGATCGCGACCCAGAGGACGGGGACGATCGCGGCGAGCGCGACCCAGCCGAGCCCGTCGACCAGCGCCGACGTCAGCACCGCGACGATCGCCGCGCCGCCGCCGACGAACCCGGCGACGAGCGCGGCGCGCAGCGGGCCGGGGCCGTCGGCGCTGGCGTCGGTCAGCCCGAACTGGTGCAGCACGCCCATGATCAGGCCGAGCGCGCCGAGCGCGAGGGCGCCGGTGACGTAGAGGGCGGCGGCGAGGCCGGAGGTGAGGAAGTCCGCGACGTGGCCGGTGATCGCGCCGAGGTCCCGGGTGTTCAGGGACGGCGGGAACGCCCGGTAGTCGGCCCGGTCGGTGGACAGGAACCGCTTCCAGCCGTCGCCGTCCGGGCCGTGCACGACCGCCAGGAACATCAGCAGGTTCGCCAGGATCACCTGGCAGGCCGCCCACCGGATCCGCCCGGCGACCAGGAGGCCGCGGGTGATCAGGAAGCCGGCGGCGGTCAGCGCGGCCTCGCCGGCGGCCAGGGCCGTCAGGGCGCCGTGCGAGAGGTGCGAGGTCTGCTGCAGCGTCGCCCACTGCGGGTGCGTCGCCGTGACGAACAGGCTCGTCGGGACGAAGATCAGCAGGCTGTAGGCCATCGCGAGGGCGAAGTGGCGGCCTCCGGTGGCGCCCTCGACGCGCGGCGCCCGGCCCGGCACCGGCTCGGC
>NZ_JBEYYT010000178.1:0-17778 GCF_040645715.1 Spirillospora sp. NPDC046719
CGGGCGCCCGGCGCCGAACGCACCGCGAAGAGTTCTCGGTCCTTGACGGTTCAGTCTTTGACGATCTGGGCCAGCAGGGTGACGACGCCGACTCCGACCCCGATCGGGATCGCGGCCTGCGGGGCCATCGCGGTCAGAGCGCCGGCGCCGATCGCCACGAGGACGATCAGGAGCGCCCGGGTGCTGAGCAGTGCCTCGCGAGGGGGAACGACTCCCCGTCCCCGGGCCGACTTCGTCGGTAGCAGGGGTCTCGGTTCGGCCTGGTCAGGTCGTGCTCGCATGTCGGTTCGACCTCCATCCCGGTATTTCGGAACAGGATCGGGGCGGCCCCCCATTCGAGACCCAGTCGAGACCGGAAGCCCGGCACCGCTAGGCCGCCTCGTCACCCAAGAATTCCCCCGGTGTCAACGCTTTCCGCACCCGGCGCGCGGTTCGGGGGCAATCATGATCGACCCATGGCCGACGCGTGCCCTCCCGCTTGCCGGACGCGGACCCGGCGGGCTCCACGGCGCCCGAAGTGCCGGATCGATACGCGATCATTGCCGGATGGCGGGGATGAGGCGGTCTGACGGGATACGGCGCGGAGGCCGGCGCGGCGCGCTGCGGTGGGCGGGCTGGACGGCCGCGTACGTGCTGGGGCTGGTCGCGCTCAGCCTCTCCGGCGCGTGGACGTGGTGGCAGCCCGAGCCGGAGGCGCGCGGCACCGAGGCGAACGCGCTGTGGGCCAGGCACCAGTGGGTGGGGGAGCCGCACACCGACGCCGAGTACCGGGCGCTCGCGGAGCTCCTCAAGCAGAACCGCATCACCGATGTGTTCTTCCACTCCGGGCCGTTCGAGGCGGACGGGACGGTCCCCGCGGCCAAGTACCGGTACGCGAAGCGGCTCAACGACGCCGTCCACAAGTACGCGCCGGGCGTGCGGACCCAGGCGTACCTGGGCCAGATCCGCACGGTGGACGGCAAGGGCGTCATCGAGCTGGACGACACCGCCGTGCGGGCGCGCGTCGCGAGCACCGCGGCGGCCCTCCTCGACGTCGGCTTCGACGGGATCCACTACGACTTCGAGCCGATCTACCCCGACGACCGGGCGTTCCTCGCGCTGCTGCAGAAGACCCACGAGCTCACCCGCTCCCGAGGCCGCCTGCTGTCGGTGGCGCTGGAGCAGCCGACGCTCGTGGACGCGGCGCAGCCCGTCTACAAGGCGCTGCTCCCTCGCACGGGCCCGTGGCACTATCCGCCGCGTCCCACCGACGCCTTCCTGCGGAAGGTCGCCCGGCGCGTCGACCAGGTGGCGATCATGACCTACGACGTGTCGCTGCCGACGCAGTCGCTCGCGGGCTGGCACTTCGCCCGGCACACCCGCCACACCCTCGAATTGATCGGCGATCAGGTCACGGTCTTCATGGGCGTGCCCACCTATCGGCCCCTGATGGACTGGGCTGAGAATCTCACCGTCGCCCTCCGTGGTGTACGGCGCGGAATCGGCGAGCTCAAACGCCCGCCGAAGCGTCCGTACGGCGTCGGCGTGTACGCGGACTGGACCACCTCGCCGGCCGAATGGGCCCGATATCGCGCGACATGGCTGCCCGCGACGACAGAAAAAGTTGGCCGCTGAGAAACCCCGCCGACTACGTACCGATTTCTCCGTATGCCCAGGTAAGAAGGGGTGTATAGCCGGACATGGGCGGGGTACGGATGGGTGCGGTGAAAGCGGGCCGTACCGGCGGCTGGCGAGGGAAGCGGAGGACGAGGCCGATGCGCATTCAGCAGACCGCGTGGCATGACGCCGACCGGCTCAGCGAGCTGTCAGCCGAGTTCGCCGGATGGCGGATCGGGCGGGGCGGGTCCGGCCACTGGTGGGCGGTCCGGGGCAACGATCTCGTGCGCACGCCGGACGTCGAGGAACTGCGCGGCCGGCTGCGCGAACTGACCGGAGGGTCACGTTATCCAACCGAGTCCGGGAAGTGGCCGGACTGACCCCGTAACGAGGCATTTGCGTGCCACGATGTCGGGTGTGGGAGCCGCCGCCACGCGTACCCCCGAGCGTGTGGCGGCGGCTTCTTCCATGCCCGCTTCGCGCCCGCTTCCACGCCCGCCCCGAGCCCGGCCCGCAGGGCCGCCGGCGCCCCCGTCCCCACCCGGCCGCCGAACCCCTCGACCTGCGGCTCCAACCCGGCGGCCGGAACGGTACCGTTCGATGCATGGCACCCAGCACATCGACCGACGCCCCGTTCGGGCGGATGCTGACCGCGATGGTCACGCCGTTCCTGCCGGACGGCGGAGTCGACTACGACGGCGCCGCGCGCCTCGCGACCCACCTGGTCGACGAGCGGCGCCACGACGGCCTGGTCGTCAACGGGACGACCGGCGAGTCGCCGACGACGAGCGACGACGAGAAGAGCACGCTTCTGCGCGCGGTCATCGAGGCGGTCGGCGACCGCGCCGTGATCGTCGCCGGTGCCGGAACCAACCACACCGAGCACACCCTGAAACTCGCGCGGCAGGCCGAGGCCGCCGGCGCGCACGGTCTGCTCGTGGTCACCCCGTACTACAACAAGCCGCCGCAGGAGGGCCTGATCCGCCACTTCACGGCGGTGGCCGACGCGACGGGCCTGCCGAACATGCTCTACGACATCCCGGGGCGCGCCGGGGTGCCGATCCAGAACGACACGCTGATCCAGCTCGCCGAGCACCCGCGGATCATCGCCGTCAAGGACGCCAAGGGCGACCTGTTCGGCGCGTCCCGGGTGATGGCGGAGACCGACCTGGTCTGGTACTCCGGCGACGACGTGCTGAACCTGCCCTGGCTGTCGGTCGGCGCCGCCGGGTTCGTCAGCGTGGTCGGCCATGTCGTGGGAACCGAACTCCATGAGATGATCGACGCATACCGCGCCGGTGAGCATGGGCGGGCGCTGGAGATCCACCGGCGGCTGCTGCCCGTGGTCACCGCGATCATGACCCGTACGCAGGGCGCCATCGCCGTCAAGGCAGCGCTGAACCTGCTGGGCCTCCCCGGGGGCGGCGCGCTGCGCGCCCCGCTGGTGGAGGCCACGCCTGAGTTCGCGGCGCGCCTGCGCGAAGACCTCACGATAGGGGGAGTCAAAGTGCCGGAGGTCGTCATTCCGGAGGTCGCCCGGTGAGTCATCCTCACCCGGAGCTCTCGGACCCGCCCGCGCCGCCCGAGGGCGGTCTGCGCATCGTCGCGCTCGGCGGGCTGGGGGAGATCGGCCGCAACATGACGGTCTACGAGTACGGCGGTCGCCTGCTCGTCGTCGACTGCGGCGTGCTCTTCCCCGAGACCGAGCAGCCCGGCATCGACCTGATACTGCCGGACTTCGAGTACATCAGGGACCGCCTCGACGACATCGAGGCCGTCGTCCTCACGCACGGGCACGAGGACCACATCGGCGCGGTCCCGTACCTGCTGCGCGAGCGCCGCGACATCCCGCTGGTCGGCTCGCGGCTCACGCTGGCCCTGCTGGAGGCCAAGCTCACCGAGCACCGCATCAAACCGGTCACCGACGTGGTGGCCGAGGGCGAGCGGCGCACGTTCGGGCCGTTCGAGTGCGAGTTCTTCGCCGTCAACCACTCGATCCCGGACGCCCTCGCGCTCGCCGTCCGCACGTCCGCCGGGCTCGTCCTGCACACCGGCGACTTCAAGATGGACCAGCTGCCGCTGGACGGCCGGCTCACCGACCTGCCCGGGTTCGCCCGGCTCGGCACCGAGGGCATCGACCTGCTGCTGTCGGACTCGACCAACGCCGAGGTCCCGGGCTTCGTCACGAGCGAGCGCAACATCGGCCCGGTCGTCGACGAGGTGTTCCGCACCGCGCAGGAGCGGCTCATCGTCGCCTGCTTCGCCTCCCACGTGCACCGCGTGCAGCAGGTGCTGGACGCGGCCGTCGCCAACGGCCGCAAGGTGTGCTTCGTCGGCCGCTCGATGGTCCGCAACATGGGCGTCGCCCGCGAGCTGGGCTACCTGAACGTCCCCGAGGACGTGATGGTCGACCAGAAGGAGCTGGACGACATCCCCGGCGACCGGCTGGTGCTGGTGTGCACCGGCTCGCAGGGCGAGCCGATGTCGGCGCTGTCGCGGATGGCCAACCGCGACCACTCGATCCGCATCACCGACCGCGACACCGTGATGCTGGCGTCCTCGCTGATCCCGGGCAACGAGAACGCGGTGAACCGCGTGATCAACGGCCTCACCCGGTGGGGCGCGCGGGTCGTGCACAAGGGCAACGCGCTGGTGCACGTGTCGGGGCACGCGTCGGCGGGCGAGCTGCTGTACGTGCTGAACGTGACGAAGCCGAGCAACTTCATGCCGATCCACGGCGAGTGGCGGCACCTGCGGGCGCACGCCAAGCTCGCCGCGCTCACCGGCGTGCCGGACGACAACATCGTCATCGCCGAGGACGGCGTCGTCGTCGACCTGGTGGACGGGCGCGCCCGGATCGTCGGCGCCGTCCCGGCCGGGTACGTGTACGTGGACGGCCTCTCGGTCGGCGAGGTCACCGAGACCTCGCTGAAGGACCGCCGGATCCTCGGTGAGGAGGGCTTCGTCTCCATCGTCGTCGGCATCGACTCGACCTCCGGCAAGCTGGTGGCCGGGCCCGAGGTGCACGCCCGCGGCGCCGGCATCGTCAACGAGGACTTCGACGAGATCATCGAGCGGATCGAGGGCGTGCTGGCCGGCGCGGCCGGCGACGCCGTGAACGACACGCACCAGATCAGCCAGCTGATCCGGCGCACGGTCGGCAAGTGGGTGAGCGACAACTACCGCCGCCGCCCCATGATCATCCCGGTGGTCGTCGAGGTGTAGCCGCCGCCCGGGACGGCCGTGCCGCGCACCGCGCGCGGCCGTCCCGGGCCGCGTCGTGCCCGCTCGTCCGGTATGGGCAACACGCCCGTTCGCCGTCCCGGGAACCCGGACGCTCCTTGGTTACTCTCATGAGCATGGCCACACGTGCGTCCGGGGGAGCGAAGACCACCTCCTCGCGTACCGGGGGCAGCGCGGCTCGCAAACCCGCAGGGCCGACCCCCCGGAAGCGAACGAACGGCAGCGCCAGGAGCGGCGGAGCGAAGGGCGGTGGAGCGAGGAGCGGGGCCAAGGGCGGCGCGGGCCGGGGATCCGGCCGGGGCCGCCCGCCGCAGAAGCCGGACCCGATCTCGCAGGCCGTCCTCGGCTTCTTCAAGCTGCTGTTCAAGCTGTACCTGCTCGCGGCGGTCGCCGTCGGCTCGATCTTCCGCGCCTACGGCGACGGCGCCCGCAACCTCGATCCCGAGCACCGGCGCGACGGGCTCGGGCTCGCGCTGCTCGGCTCGTCGATCGTGCTGGCGTCGGTGACCTGGTTCCGGCCGGACGGCGTCGTCACGATCGCGCTGGAGAAGGTCGTACGCGGCGGCATCGGCATCGTGGCCATGGCGCTGCCCGTGGTGCTGGCGCTGCTGGCGTGGCGGACGCTGCGCCATCCCGAGCAGAACGAGGAGACCGGGCGCGTCGTCATCGGCCTGACCGCGCTCACCGTCGGGGTGCTCGGCATCCTGCACATCGCGGCGGGCATCCCGTCGCCGGCCAAGGACATGGCCGGCGTGCGCGACGCGGGCGGCGTCGTCGGCTGGCTGGTGTCGGCGCCGCTGGACGCCGCGCTCAGCGGCTGGGTGGCGGTGCCGCTGCTGCTCCTGCTGTCGGGGTTCGGGCTGCTGGTCATCACCGCGACCCCGATCGCGAAGGTGCCCGAGCGGTTCGGCGACCTGTGGGCCGTCGCGACGCTGCAGGGCCGCCCGGAGCGCCCGTCCGACGCCTCGGACGAGGAGCCGGAGGCGCCGAAGAAGCGCCGCCGCAAGAAGAAGGCGGACGAGGCCGAGGACGAGCTGGAGGTCGGCGAGCACTCGCGGCCGTACGACACGCCGCTGCTGGAGGACGAGCCGAAGCGCCCGGACCGGCCGAGCCGCGACCTCGCGGACGAGCTGTTCGAGCCGGACCCGTTCGGCGGGGACGTCCCGCCGCCGGCGCCGCCGATCGACGACGTGCCGCCGCCGGCCGACCCGGTGCTGGAGGAGCCCGCGCCGCCCGAGGAGCCCGCGCACGGCGACGTCCCGGACCCGACCCCGGCGCCGCGCAGCTCCGAGCAGCTCCCGCTGTCGTCGTCCGGCGAGATCTACGTCCTGCCGGACCCGGCGGCGCTGCGGCCGGGCAGCGTGGCCAAGCCGCGCACGAAGGCCAACGACACGGTGGTCAACGCGCTCACCGGCGTGCTGGAGCAGTTCGACATCGACGCGCAGGTCACCGGGTTCACCCGGGGGCCGACGATCACCCGGTACGAGATCGAGCTCGGTCCCGCGGTGAAGGTGGAGAAGGTCACCGCGCTGACCAAGAACATCGCGTACGCGGTGAAGAGCGCGGACGTGCGGATCATCTCCCCGATCCCCGGCAAGTCGGCGATCGGGGTGGAGATCCCGAACACCGACAAGGACATCGTCAGCCTCGGCGACGTGCTGCGCTCCCCGGCGGCGACCAACGAGCACCACCCGATGGTGGTGGGGCTCGGCAAGGACGTCGAGGGCCGCACCGTGGTGGCGAACCTCGCGAAGATGCCGCACATCCTGATCGCGGGCGCGACGGGCGCGGGCAAGTCGACCTGCATCAACGGGCTGATCACGTCGGTGCTGATGCGGGCGACGCCGGACGAGGTGCGGATGATCCTGGTCGACCCGAAACGGGTCGAGCTGACCATGTACCAGGGCATTCCCCACCTGATCACCCCGATCATCACGAACCCCAAAAAGGCGGCGGAAGCCCTCGAATGGGTCGTAGGCGAAATGGACCGCCGGTACGACGACCTCGCCGCGTCCGGGTTCCGGCACATCGACGACTTCAACAAGGCGGTGAAGGCGGGCAAGCTCACCGCGCCGCCCGGCAGCGAGCGCGTCTACACCCCCTACCCCTACATGCTGGTGATCGTCGACGAGCTCGCCGACCTGATGATGGTCGCGCCGCGCGACGTCGAGGACTCGGTCGTCCGCATCACCCAGCTCGCCCGCGCCGCCGGCATCCACCTGGTGCTCGCGACGCAGCGCCCGTCCGTCGACGTCGTCACCGGCCTCATCAAGGCCAACGTGCCGTCCCGGCTGGCGTTCGCGACGTCCTCGCTGTCCGACAGCCGCGTCATCCTCGACCAGCCGGGCGCGGAGAAGCTCGTCGGGCAGGGCGACGCGCTGTTCCTGCCGATGGGCGCGAGCAAGCCCATGCGGATCCAGAACGCCTACGTGTCGGAGAAGGAGATCCACTCGGTCGTCGACCACTGCAAGGCGCAGATGGAGGCGAACTACCGGGAGGACGTCGCCGAGTCGTCCGCGCCGAAGAAGGAGATCGACGAGGAGATCGGCGACGACATGGACCTGCTCGTCCAGGCGATCGAGCTGGTGGTGTCGACGCAGTTCGGGTCCACCTCGATGCTGCAGCGCAAGCTGCGCGTCGGCTTCGCCAAGGCGGGCCGGCTGATGGACCTGATGGAGAGCCGCGACATCGTCGGGCCGAGCGAGGGCTCCAAGGCGCGCGACGTCCTCGCCAAGCCCGACGACCTGCCGGGAGTGCTCGCGGAACTGCGCGGCGGAGGCTGACCGGGCGTTCCCCCGCGGCCGTACTTACCGTGGGGGAACAACGGAATGTCGGCGCGGTTACCGTCATATGGCCACCGGATACCGGGAACGGCATGGCGGAATGATGCGAAATCTTGCCCTGTTTCGAACGTGTTGACGCTCGCCGAGCGGGCATTTCCGTTTCTAGACTGGTGTCGCATCAGCGTGGAACCAGCCGTGAACGCGCTCGAAGGAGGCCCCGCGTGAGCATCGGTGAGACCTTGGCCCAGGAGCGTCGGCAGGCGGGTCTCTCGGTGACGCAGGTCAGTCTCCAGACGCGGATCCGCGAGACGGTGATCCGCGGCATGGAGTCCGACGACTTCTCCGCCTGCGGCGGCAACTTCTACGCGCGCGGGCACATCCGCAGCGTCGCGCGGGTCATCGGCATCGACCCGGAACCGCTGGTCAGCGAGTTCGACGCCGCGCACGGCGGCGCGCCGCAGCCGGTGTCGGCGACGGCGGCGTTCGAGCCGGAGCGCCCGATCCCGTTCCGCGAGCGCCGCTCGGCGAACTGGAGCGCGGCGATGGCGCTCGCCCTCGCCGTCGTGGTGATCGCCGGGGTCGTCCAGGCGGTCCGGCACGACGGCGGGCACGAGCGGCACACCGCGCGGCAGGTCGCCGGGACGCCCTCGGCGGGCCCCGCGAAGCCGACCCCCTCCGCGCCGCCCAAGTCCACCGACCCGGTGGCGGCGGCGCCGCGCACCACGGTCGAGGTCGAGGCCGTCGCCAAGCGCACGGTCTGGATCAACGTCCGCGGCGACAAGGGCAAGGCGCTGTACTCCGGCGTGCTGCGCAGCGGCGACCAGAAGAAGTGGACCGCCAAGAAGAAGATCAGCGTGGTGATCGGCATCGGCGGCGGCGTCCGGCTCACCGTGAACGGCAAGGACATCGGCACGCCCGGGAAGGGCAAGGGCGTCCAGCGGCTCAGCTTCGACCGCAACGACCCCTCCGCCGCCTGAGGCCCCGGCCCGCCGGGCCCGCCGGCATCTGACCCCTCGGTCACCCGGGCGGGGCGGCGGTCCACGGCGCTGCCCGGGCCCATTACCTTAGGGGCATGTCGACTCGCCGCAAGGTCTCGCTCATCACCCTCGGCTGCGCCCGCAACGAGGTGGACTCCGAGGAGCTCGCCGCGCGCATCGAGGACGCCGGGTGGGACCTCGCGGACGGCGCGGACGGCGCCGACGTCGTGGTCGTCAACACCTGCGGCTTCATCGAGGCGGCCAAGAAGGACTCCATCGACACGCTGCTCGCCGCGCACGACTCCGGCGCCAAGGTCGTCGCGGCGGGCTGCATGGCCGAGCGGTACGGCCGGGAACTGGCGGAGGCGCTGCCGGAGGCCGACGCGGTGATCGGCTTCGACGACTACCTGTCGATCGGGGACCGGCTCGACGACGTGATGGAGGGCCGGGCGCGCGAGGCGCACGCCCCGCGCGACCGCCGCACGCTGCTGCCGATCAGCCCGGTCGAGCGGTCCGCGTCCGCGGAGGGCGTCGCGATCCCCGGGCACGGCCCCGCCGGCGAGGCGGGCGACCTGCCGGACGGGGTGGCGCCCGCGTCCGGCCCGCGGGTGCTGCGGCGGCGCCTCGGCGGCGGCCCGGTGGCGCCGCTCAAGCTCGCGTCCGGCTGCGACCGGCGCTGCACGTTCTGCGCGATCCCGGCGTTCCGCGGCGCGTACGTGTCGCGGCCGCCGGCGGAGGTGCTGGAGGAGGCCCGCTGGCTCGCCGGCCACGGCGTCCGGGAACTGGTCCTCGTCAGCGAGAACTCCACGTCCTACGGCAAGGACCTCGGTGATCTGCGCGCGCTGGAGAAGCTGCTGCCCGGCCTGGCGGCGGTGGACGGCATCGAGCGCGTCCGGGTCAGCTACCTGCAGCCGGCGGAGACCCGGCCGGGGCTGATCGAGGCGATCTGCGGCACGCCCGGCGTCGCGCCCTACTTCGACCTGTCCTTCCAGCACGCCAGCGGACCGGTGCTGCGCTCGATGCGCCGGTTCGGCGACCGCGTCCGGTTCCTGGAGCTGCTCGACCAGATCCGCGCGCAGGCCCCGGAGGCGGGCGTGCGGTCGAACTTCATCGTCGGGTTCCCCGGCGAGACCGAGGACGACTTCGAGGAGCTGGCGGAGTTCCTGTCCGCCGCGCGGCTGGACGCCGTCGGAGTGTTCGGCTACTCCGACGAGGACGGCACCGAGGCCGCGAAGCTCGACGGCAAGGTCGACCCGGACGAGATCGCCCGCCGCGTCGAGGAGCTGACGGAGCTGGCCGAGGAGCTGACCGCGCAGCGCGCCGAGGACCGCGTCGGCTCGGAGATCCACGTGCTGCTGGAGGACAAGGTGGACGACGGGTTCGAGGGCCGCGCCGCGCACCAGGCGCCCGAGGTGGACGGGACGGTGCTGGTCCGCGGCGAGGGCCTGGCCCTCGGCGAGATCGTCGCCGCCCGGGTCACCGGCAGCGAGGGCGTGGACCTCGTCGCGGACGTGTCGTGATCGCGGGCACGCCGGAGCCGGTCGCCGGGTCGCCGGACCCGCCCCCGGCGAGCGTCTACAACATCGCCAACGCGCTGACGCTGCTGCGGATCGTGCTGGTCCCGCTGTTCGTGTGGCTGCTGTTCATGGACGGCACCGGCTGGCGGATCGGCGCGTTCGCGGTGTTCGCGGCCGCCTCCGTCACCGACAAGATCGACGGCGACCTGGCCCGGGCCCGCGGCCTGGTCACCGACTTCGGCAAGATCGCCGACCCGATCGCCGACAAGGCGCTGACCGGGGCGGCGCTGGTCTGCCTGTCGGCGCTGGGCGAGCTGTGGTGGTGGGTGACCGCCGTCATCATGGTCCGCGAGATCGGCATCACGGTGATGCGGTTCGTCGTCATCCGGTACGGGGTGATCCCGGCCAGCAAGGGCGGCAAGCTGAAGACGATGCTGCAGGTCTTCGCGATCGGCTTCTACATCCTGCCCGGCCCGCTGGACTACCTGCGCTGGGTCACGATGGCCGCCGCGCTGATCGTCACCGTGGTCACCGGCGTCGACTACGTCGTCCAGGCGTGGCGCCTGCGGCGCGCTCCCCGCAGCTGACCCTCTCTGGCGTCAGGACGCGGTGAGCTCGTCGCCGACGCGGAGCGTGCCGAGTGCGCGCGGGACGCCGAGGCGTCCGAACACGATCTCGCGGTAGCCGTCGAAGCGCCCGGTGCGGTACGCGGCGAGCGCGCGCAGCGGCGCGGGTGAGCGCTCGCCCGTCTCCTGGTCGGTGTTGATGATGACGCAGCGCCCGCACGCCGCGAGGAGCTCGATCTCGGCGGCGCCGCGCAGCCGGGTCACCCCGTCCTCGCCGTAGGGGCCGAGGCCGCTCAGGACGATGTTGGGACGGAACCGGTTCATCGGGAGCGGCCCGGACATCCGGCGGTTCAGGTCGTCGAGCGACTCCTGCGAGAGCACAGAGACCGGATAGCCGTCGGCGTACGCCAGCGTCCCGCCGCCGCGCTTCGCCGGGCGCGTCCCGGTGAAGCGGACGAGGCGGCAGGAGAGCCCGAGCGCGTCGGAGAACCAGCCGGCGGCGTCATCCCCTTGGTCGATCCCCTGGCAGGGCCTCCGGTGCACCGTGACGTCGCGGGGCGGGCCGTCGGCCGCCTCGCAGATCAGCGGCGCGTCCGCGAGCGGCGAGGAGACGGTGAGCTTCGCCCCGTCGTAGGCCGGCTGGACCAGCGCCAGGCCGGGCACCTCCCGCTGCGACAGGTGGCGCCCGTCCGGGCGGACGAGCATGAACGCCCGGTCGTGCCGCAGCCCGTCCGGCGTCATGTCCGCCTCGGCGAGCGGGACGCCGGCCGCGCTCTTGACGGGGTACACGTTCAGTGCGGCGATGACGGCGATCATGAGGCGACGGTAGAGGGGCGCCCGCGCGGGTGGCCAGGAGAACCGGTGATACTTGACACCGATTGGTCAGTTTGGAGGCCGCACACCGATGAGCGGGCAGGACTTCACCTATCCCGAGGTCGGCGCGACATGGGACGCCGAGCGCCCGGCGGGCTACCGGCACCTGCGGGTGCGGACGCTCGTCGGCACGGGTCCGGCGGCGATGCGCAACGCCTCGGACGCGCTGATGGAGTTCTGGATGCACCGGGCGCTCCCCGTGCGCGTGCGGGCGTCGGCCCCGCGGGCCGAACCGGGCGTGAGCGTGGAGATGGGCCTCGGGCTCGGGCCGTTCCGGCTGAACGCGCCCTGCCGGGTCGTGTGGACGCGCGAGGAGGACCGCCGCGCCGGATGGGCCTACGGGACGCTGCCGGGCCATCCGCAGTCGGGGGAGGAGGCGTTCGTCGTGCATCGGGACGACGAGGACGAGGTGTGGCTGACCGTCACCTCGTTCAGCCGCCCGGCGACGGCGCCGGCGCGGCTGGCGGGCCCGCTCGGCCCTCTGGCCCAGCGGGTGTACGCGCGCCGCTGCGGGGCCGTCCTGCGGCGCATGGCACGCCCCTGACCGACCGCGCCCCTGACCGACCCCGGTGGCCCGGTGACCGGGACGGCCGGGGACCCTGAGCGGAGACGAGCACGGCCGCCATGACGGGCTACGGGAGCACGCCCACCCCGGTCGTGCCCCGCAGCCCCGTTCATGGCGGCCGCACTGGCAATTATCCCCGTGAATGGGGAGTGGTCGCGACATGGCAAATGAGTTCTGACTCACAAAATGACGGCGCGGTTGGCCGATGGTGGACCGCCCGCCGCAATGGCGCAGGTCGGAGCGGTGCGACGATGCGCGCCCTGGTCGCGTTCCCACTCACGCGCAGTGTGCGGGGCCCGGCGGGTGTGTGACACAATGCACGGCTCGCGTTTTTCTCTGGCCAACGAAATGCGATATGTGGGGACCGATCGGGCGAGCAGCTGTTAGTCGGTCAAAGGGGTCTTCGTCCTGATTCGGCCGCCGATGGCGGTCAACCCGGCGGCCCGCGCCGCCGTCGCCCGCGACCGCCCCCCCGGCCGCGGCGCGGACCGTCGTCCCCCGCCGGTACATTCGGGTGACCGGCGACGGGGAGGCGGAGGCATGCGGGTCGAACTGCTCACCGTCGGGGACGAGCTGCTCCTCGGCGACACCATCAACGGGAACGCGGCCTGGCTCGGCCGGCGCCTCGCCGAGCACGGCGTCGACGTGACCCGCAGCGTGGTCGTCGGCGACGAGACGGACGTCATCGTCGCGGCGGTGCGGTCCGCGCTGTCCCGCGCCGACGCGGTGATCACCACCGGCGGCCTCGGCCCCACCTACGACGACCTGACCCGGGACGCGCTCGCCAAGGCGGCGGGTGTCGCGCTCGTCCGCGACCCCGCGCTGGAGCGGCGGCTGCACGAGCGGGCCGAGGCGGCGGGCCGGACGCTCCAGCCGATGGCGTTCCGCATGGCCGAGGTGCCCGAGAACGCCGTGCTGCTGCACAACTCCGCCGGCACCGCCCCCGGCCTCCGCGTCGAGCTGGACGGCGGGATCGTCTACGCGCTGCCCGGCGTCCCGTTCGAGATGCGCACGATCATGGACGAGGTGGTGCTGCCGGAGCTGGCCGGGATCGCCGGGCTGCCCGCGGTCGCCCGCCGGACGCTGCGCACCGCCGGGATCTGGGAGTCGGTCGTCGCGACGCGGCTCGCCGAGGTCGAGGCGATGGACGGGGTGAAGCTCGCCTACCTGCCCGATCCGGCCGAGGTCAAGATCCGGATCACGGTGGCCGGCGCGGACGCCGAGGGCCGGCTCGCGGCGGTCGAGGAGCGCGTCCGCGAGCTGCTCGGCCCGGTCGTCTACGGCGTGGAGGCGGACACGCTGGACCGCGTCGTCCACCGGCTGCTCGCCGAGCGCTCGGCGACCGTCGCGGTCGCCGAGTCCTTGACCGGCGGCCTCATCGGCGGGGAGCTGACCGCGATGCCCGGTTCGTCGGCGACGTACGCGGGCGGGGTGGTGGCGTACGCGACGGAGCTGAAGCACCGCCTGCTCGGCGTCCCCGACGTCCTGCTGGCCGAGCACGGGGCCGTCCACCCGGACGTGGCCGCCGCGATGGCCGAGGGCGTCCGGGACCGGCTCGGCGCCACGTACGGGCTCGCGGTGACGGGCGTCGCGGGCCCCGAGCCGCAGGACGGCCGCCCGGTGGGAACGGTCTATATCGGCGTGACCGGACCCGGGAATACGCGCACCGTGGTCAGGCCGAAACTCCCCGTGCCCGGCACCGGGCCGGAGATCCGCCCGGTGATCCGCCGGATGACCGTCGTGCACGCGCTTGAGCTGCTCAGACGCGTCCTGCTGGGACTTGACGCCGAGGTCGAGACCGGGGACGCTCGGGAAGATCGGGAAGTTAGGGGCTGATTACAGCGTTACGTTCCGAGCGAACACGAAATCAACGGTCTGCCATGGCCACCGTCAAGCCGGGTACGGTGGAACCGGCAGATGGTCCGAACTGAGGGAGGGAGCGAGACGATGGTCCTGCTTCGCCAGCTGCTCGGTGACGTACTGCGGCAGCTGCGGCTGCGCCAGGGACGCACCCTCCGTGAGGTGTCCGCGGCCGCGCGGGTTTCCCTCGGCTACCTGTCCGAGGTCGAACGCGGGCAGAAGGAGGCCTCCTCCGAACTGCTCTCGTCGATCTGCAAGGCGCTGGGCGTTCCGCTGTCGCACGTGCTCAGGGAGGTGGCCGACTCGCTGGCCCTCGCCGAGCTGCAGCACGAGCCGGTCATGGCGGGCGCGCCCGAGCACGAGCGGATCCCCGCCGAGCGCATTCCGGAGACCCCCGAGGAGATCACCGGCGAGTTCCGCGGCGACATGGTCGCCGCCTAAGTCGCCGGACCGGACCGCGGTGCGAGCCGCGGCCCCGGGTTCATGCCCGACCAGGGGCCGCGGGTGTGCGCGGTCTCACGCATGGGCTCGGCATATGGGGGCAGCCTTCCCCGTTGTAGCGGACACACCGTAACGACGCGGAAGGAGCCCGAACAATGGCGGCCGTCAAGAGCCCGCTCTCGGACGAGGCACTGAAGGTCACCGGGCAGGCCCTGCAGGGCGCCCTGGTGGACCTCATCGATCTTTCGCTCGTGGCGAAGCAGGCGCACTGGAACCTGACCGGGCGCAACTTCAAGGTGGTGCACGAGCACCTGGACGAGGTCGTCGACCTCGCCCGCGCCGGCCAGGACGACGTCGCCGAGCGCGCCGTCGCGATCGGCGTGAACCCCGACGGCCGTGCCCGCACGGTCGCCGACCGCACCGAGATCCCGCAGCTGGAGGCCGGTTACCTGGCCGACGACAAGGTCGTCGCGGCGGTGACCGACGTGCTGGCGCAGATCATCGCCCGGTTCCGCGAGCGGATCGCGGCCACCGACGAGCCGGATCCCGTCACGCAGGACCTGCTCATCGGCATCGCGGCCCAGCTGGAGAAGCAGCACTGGATGTTCCAGGCGCAGACCTGATCGCCATAGAACGCGGATCCCCCGCGCCGCCGCGATCCTCGGCGCGGACCCGGATCCGGACGGAAAAGGCCCGGCCCCTCTCCTGGGGCCGGGTCTTTCCGCGTCCCGAAGGGCAACGCGCTCGCCGGGCCACGAGCACACCGCACCGCCACCGGGCGGGCGTCGCAGGACGGTCAGGTGCGCCCGGAACGGTCAGATGCGGAGGTGCGCCAGGACGGTGTCGGCGAACTCGATGGCGAGCGGACTCAGCGCGTCCCAGCGCCGGGCCGCCCATCCCGCCGTGAGCGGCGGCAGGTCCGGGATCGGGATCAGCCGCACCTCGCCCCGGCCGCCGTCCCAGCCGGGCAGCGCCGGCACGATCGCGTGGCCGAGGCCGAGTTCGGCGAGCAGCAGCGCGGTGTCCCAGTCGGCGACGCTGGTCGTGGACGTCAGCCGGACCCCGTGCCGTTCGAGGTGCGTTTCCAGATGGACGCGGGACGTCGAGTGCGCGGGCAGTTCGATGTGCCGGATGCCGGCCAGGTCGTCGAGGCCGATGGAGCCGCGGCGGGCCAGCGGGTCGTCGACGTGCACGGCGAGCGTCCACGGCAGCTCGCAGGACGCCCGCTGCTCGACGCCCTCCAGCGGCGGGCCGATCGTCACCCACGCGAGGTCGGCGGTGTGCGCCCGCACCGCCTCCAGGCAGCGGCGGCTGGACCCGGCGGTCTCGAACTGCAGCGCCGCCTCCGGATGGCGGGCCCGGAACGCCGCCACCCCGGCGGCCATGAAGTGCCGGACGGTGGTGGCGCCCGTCGCGATCCGGACCGTCCCGCCGACGCCGCGGCGCAGGTCGTCCAGGTGCCGCAGCGCCGCGTCGATCCCGGCGATGCCCTCGGTGGCGGCCTGGTGCAGGATCCGGCCGGCGCGGGTGGGCAGCACCCCGCGCGGGCGCCGCTCCAGCAGCACCAGCCCGGTCTCCCGTTCGAGCCGCTTGACGTGCTGGCTCACCGCGGACTGGCTGCACGACAGGTCGCGCGCGACGGCGCTCAGGTTGCCGGCCGCGCAGACGGCGACGAAGACACGGAGGTCGTCGAGGGTCACCCGACCCAAGGTAGACCTGGGAGATCGATAAGAAAACCCGAGAATTGACTTGGAACGATCGCAATCGGAGGATGCTTCTGCGGGCGCAGGATCCGGCGACCCGCTTCCGGCGGCGACCCGTCCGCGACCTCGAGGCGCGGGACGGGCGCCGACCGCATCCGGACCGGCCTGCCGGGAGAGGGCCGGGGCGGCTCGGCCGGAGGTCTCCGGCGGCGCCGGCCGCAGCGAGTCGGGACGGCTCGTCCTAGCGGGCCGGCTGGCAGCGGGGGCACCAGAACGCGGTCCGGTCCCCGACGTCGGAGTGCTGGGGAGCGCGCTCCACGCGGGTGCCGCAGCGGCGGCAGGGGCGCCCGGCGCGCCCGTACACCCAGTGCTCCCGGCCGCGCCCCAGATCTCCCGTGGTGACGTGGCCGTGCCGCGCCTTGTTGGCGTCCAGGAGCCTGTGAGCGAGCTCCACGAGGGCGGGCAGGCCGGGGACGTCCGACACGGGCGTCCAGGGGTGTACGCCCCGCAGGAACAGGACCTCGGCCTTGTAGACGTTGCCGATTCCCGCGAGGCGGGTCTGGTCCAGCAGCGCCTCGCCGATCGCGCGGGACGGCTGCTCCTCCAGCCGCGCGACGGCCCGCGCGGCGAGGCCGCCGTCCCAGCCCGGGTCGAGGAGGTCGGGGCCGAGGTGGCCGACAGCCGCGTCCTCCTCGGCGGTGCGCAGCAGCTCGACCAGGCCGAGCGACTGGCCGACCGCCTGCCGCTCGGCGTTCGCCAGCACGACGCGGACCCGGTGGTCGCGCGGCATCGGACCGGCGGGCCGGATCTGCCAGCGGCCCTCCATGAGCAGGTGGCTGTGGATCGTCAGGCCGCCCTCGACGCGGATGAGCAGGTGCTTGCCCCGCGACACGACCTCCAGGACCGTCCGGCCGCGCAGGTCGGCGGTGGCGAGGCGCGGCACACGGAACTGGGCGCGGGTCAGCGGCCGCCCGGCGAGCGCCTCGTGCAGGCGCCGGGCGGTCAGCCAGACGACGTCGCCTTCCGGCACGGCGCAGACCCCGCCCCTAGATCAGGGAGGGGCTCTCCCAGGCGGACGGGTCCTCGGTGAGCTTGCGGACGCCCTCGGGCAGCTCGCCCGCGGCGATGTGGGCGAGGGTCACCCGCTCGAGGATGGCCCGCTCGCTGGCGCGCAGGGCGATCCACACCTCCTGGAGCGACCGGGCGGGGCCCTCGTAGCCGACGTGCTCGGGGCGCTCGCCCCGGACGCCGAGCAGCGGGCCGTCGATGGCGCGGATGATGTCGGCGAGGGCGATCTGCTCGGCCGGACGCGCCAGCCAGTAGCCCCCCTCGGGGCCGCGCTGGCTGCGGACGAGCCCGGAGCGGCGCAGCTGGCCGAGGATGTTCTCGAGGAATTTGGGCGGAATCTGCTGGGCCTCCGCGAGCTGGACCGCGGTCACCGGGTGACTCCCGGCCACCGCCAGCTCCGCGGCGGCACGCAACGCGTAGTCGACCCTGGCGGACAATCGCATGTAGGTATTATCCCTTGCCGATCGGACTGGTCTGGCTTACCCGCCGATCCGGGGCCCTGAACAGGGCGGCGCGCCCGCCGGCGCGGGGCCTCGGACGGGTGTGGCGCGCCCGCCGGTACCGGGCCTTGTCGACCGGCGGGCAC
>NZ_JBEYYT010000179.1:0-17707 GCF_040645715.1 Spirillospora sp. NPDC046719
AGGGCCGCGATTGGCGCCACTTGCGGGCCCGGCCGCCAGAGGGGCGTCCGCCGCCGCCTCCGCGGGCGACGGCGCCCTCCGGCCGGCGGCGCGTCCTAGTCCCCGTCGGGCAGCCGGACGACGGCGGCCGCGCAGATCGCGAACCCGGCCGGCATCGTCACGCTCGCCACGTCGTCCACGGCGGGCGAGCCGGCGATGTGCGACGCCAGGTGGATCAGCGGAGTGATCCCGACGAGCAGCCCCGCGGACCGGGGGACGGCGCGGGACCGCCACAGCGCGGCGTCCAGCGGCAGGAGCCCGACCACTCCCGCCGGCCATCCCGCGCCGGCGATCCAGCCGCCGGCCGCGGCGCGCCCCGCCGGGCCAGCCGAGCGACGGCGAGCATGGCCGGCACGACCAGCAGGGTCAGCACGTCCAGCGCGAGCACCAGCGTGCCGGCGGCCCCGGACCGCGCGAGTGTCCTGATGTCCATGACCTGCTCCTTTCGCAGTGGACGGTCACTCGAAGAGTGGACGAACCGGGGCTCGTACCGGCCGCCGGTCGGGGGTGGTTCTACTGATCGCCATGGGCGCGGCGCTCGCCACCATGCCCGGCGGGGCGTCAACGGGCGTGCCCGGCGCCGGCCGGACCCGGCGTCCGAGGCGGCCGGTTCCGGATCGGACCTGCCGCCCGGAACTAACTAAGACAGGGCTGTACGAGTTATGCTAGCCTGCAAATTCAAACACGGCTGTTCGAGTTGTGGTGGAGGCGAGAGGAGCGGCCGTAGCGGATCCCTCGCCGCTGGAGGTCTCGACGGACCGGGGTCGGCGAGCCCGACGGTCGGCGCGACCTCGATCCGACCGGCACAGCAAGAGGGGAAGAAAGTCCATGAGCACCTACCCGGCGCAGAACGCCCCGACCATTCCCAGACCGGACGTCGGGACCGACACGCGTTTCCTGCGGTCCGTGGCGAAGGTGACCGGACTCATCGGCGGGCCGTTCTTCCTGCTCACCGTCATCCTGCATCCGGCCCGCGACGGGCACGACATCGCGTCGGACGCCGACTGGTACATCTTCACGCACACGCTGGAGGCCATCGCCCTGCTGATCCTGGCGGTGTGCCTCGCCGGCGTCCTGGCTCTCGGCACGCGCCGGCTCACCAGTGGCGGGCTTCTCGCGGTCCTGACCGCGCTGGTCGGCACCATGCTGTGGTTCGGGCTGATCGTCTTCGACGGCAGCCACAACCCGGCGACGGCGATGTACGCGCCCGAGCGCGTGCACACCTCCGCGGACATCGACTTCGAGAGCGGCACCATCGTGCTGGCCGCCAACGTCCTGTTCCCCCTGGGGTACCTCCTGCTCGCCCTGCTGCTCCGCCGCAACGGCCGGGGCTGGACCGGGCTGCTGCTCGGCTTCGGCGGCATCGTGTACGCGCTCGGCGGCACGGTGTCGCTGATGGGCCTCGGGCCGCATTCGTCGTTCACGTCGGTCATCGAGATCGCCGGCGCCGCGCCGTTCGCGCTCGGATACGTCCTGCTCGGCCGCACCGGCGGCCAGATCCATCGGCCCGCCGCGGACGAGGCCGTCCGAGCGTGACCGCCTTGGCCGCGGGGCTCGGAGCCCTTCCCGATCCTCGCGTCGACGGCGCCCGAAGGCGTTCAGTCGTGAGGCGCGGGGACCGCCGCCCCGGGCGCGGTGAAGGCCGCGAGCAGCGTGGTGGTGATGAGGCCGGCGACCTGGTCGGCCTTCACCCGCCCGGCGGCGGCGTCCTCGGCCCCGGCGTGAACGAGGCTGAAGACGGTGGTGACCATCCACCGCATCGGCAGGTCCGTGCGGAAGGCGCCCGTGGACCGTCCTCGTTGGATGACGGACCGGATGCGACGCAGGACGCGGTCGTGCACGCCGCGGATGCGCTCCGCGGGAAGCTCGCGCTGCGCGGCCAGCAGGATGTTGCCGAACTGATCCACGATCTGCCACGAGGCGGCCACCAGACGGGTGAACGCCTCGACCGGATCGCCGGCGGTGTCGGTCGCGTCGAGAACCTCGTCGGCATGCCGGACCGTGCGCACCAGAGCCGCGTCGATCAGCTCGCCGCGGGTCTTGAAGTGGCCGTAGAGCGTGACACGCCCGACGCCCGCGCTCGCGGCGATGTCGACGACGCTCGCGTCGGGATCGCGGGCGAGGCATGCGACGGCGGCGTCGAGGATCGCCTCGGCGTTGCGGCGGGCGTCCGCGCGCCGCGCTCGCGGAGCCTCGGTGCCGGTGCTGTCCGACGCCCTCGCCACAGTCGCCTCCTCCAACGCCGGCGCCGATGCCGATGATCCTGAACGGGCGATACGACATCCAGCTCGCACACCTGTGTTCAGGTTACCGTGGGCGGCCGCCCCGGAATGGTCGCGCAGCAGTGCGGCGAGCCCGTCGATGTCCGTGGCCGCACTGGCGTAGGCCCGGAACGTCGACCGCCCCCCCGGAGGTCTCCCGCCGGCGCGGTAACTCATCACTGCAGCCGGTCGGCATACCCGGCCCGCGCCCGAACCAGCGCGACCTCGGCCTTCGGCGGGGTTTCGGTCGTCCCTGTGCTGGCGAGGGACGGTGAAGTGACCTAGCGTCGTAAGGGCCGCAGGGTCGTCGTAGGCCGAGGAGATCCATGTATCCGTCGTCGCCCGTACATGACCTGGCCGTCGAGGTGGAGCAGGTGCGGCGGCGGGCGCGGGGACCGCGCACGCACGTGGCGCGGATGGAGCGGCTGCGGACGGCGAAGGGCCTGCTCGACCGGGTCATCACCGCGCAAGGGCAGAAGAGCGACCCAGCCGCGCTGGGGGCTTTCGCGGCCGACTGGATCGAACTGTGCCCCATCACGTCGGCGGAGCTGGCGGGCGTGACGCCGAGCGAGCGCGAGGCGGCGGAGCTGACCCTGCTGTGGTCGGAGCTGTACGCCCGATACCTCGGGCTGGTGGTCAAGTATGCGCCGTCCACGCAGCGGCCGCGGATCCTGCGCGGCATCAGGCGGTGCGCGGTCACCGTCGGCCCCGACGCGCTGGGCGTCGTGCGGGTGCGCGCGCTCACCGACACCGACGAGTTCCAGAGCAGGCCGCTGAACTCGCTGCGGCGAAGGGCCGTCCACGCCCTCACCGAAGGCGGGAGCACGCAGGGCAAGCTGTTCAAGGCGGCGCTGCCGGCGCTGGAGCCCAGGTCCGACCCGGTCGAAACGCTGGCGGTGAGCGGCTACACGGCCGTGCTCGACTTCGTCCCCGAGGACGAGCAGCGGGACGTGCTGAACGACATGCTCCGGCTGTGCTACGCCGCCTTCGACGACGACCCCACCTGGTCGCCGGCCGGCTGGACCTGGCAGGTCACCGTCGCCTGCGCCGGCGGCCCGGTCCACTACGAGATCTCGGTCGACGGCGATCGGGTGGTCCGCGCCGAACGGCTCGGAGCATCGACCGACCGCAACCCGGCCCGGTTCGTCTCCGCGCGGGGAGCGGACGCGATGAAGGCCGAGCTGATCACCGCCTACGGGCTCACCGGGATCGAGGGGCAGGGGGACGCCGAGTGGCGGCCCGCCGAGATCGCGCTGACGGCGGGCGCGCTGTCGCGGCTCCCGGCGCACGGCCGCAGCCGGCTCGCGGGGACGGCGCTGATCCGCGGTGCGGTGCCGCCGAGGCCGGTCGGCGCCTCGCTACTGCACGTGGGGGCCTATCACGCCGGGCTCAGCAGGACGTACGACCCGGCCCAGGAGCGCCCTCTGCCCGACCCGCCGCACCTGCACGTCTACCAGCCGATCTTCGACCACCAGGGGCTCAGCTGCTGCGGCGCGCCGGGCGACGCCGGGCCGGTCTGCGAGTTCGAGGTGCTGCACGAGATGGGGCACGCGATCGGGCAGCTGCCCCCGCACCTGGCCAGGCGGTCGTGGGAGGCCGGCCGCGCCACGGCCTACCGCGACGCCTCCGCCCTCGCGCGGAAGCTGAAGGACGTCTACACCTCGAAGCTCTCCTACCGGAGGCCGTTGAGGCCATGGACGGAGGCGATCCAGGTCTACCCCTCCGCCGAGCAGGCGTATGCCCGCGCCGTCGAGGTCTTGTGCGTCGCGCTGGAGACCTGCGACACCGGCGGGATCGTCACCGCGAAGCAGGGGCTCGCGACGGCGCAGACGGCCATGCGGCAGACCATGGGCGAGCTCATGACGGCGGCGACGGCGGTGACCGGCAGCGACGCCCTCCCCGAGTGCGCGCAGGCCGGAACGCTCACCGAGGCGCTCACCAACGCGCTCACCGGCCCCGTCCTCGACATCCTCAGGAAGTCGAGGCTGGCCCGGGACTTCGGCGACATGGCCCGCCGGTTCGGCTTCACGCCCATCACCCGCTATGCCGAGCGGTCCGACGCGGAACTGATCGCCGAGACCTACGCCCTCTTCTGCACCGACCCCCACCGCCTGTGGGAGTGGAATTGGAAGGTCTGCCGCTGGTTCGAGGACCACTGCCCCGACCCGACCGACTACGACCCGGTCGCCTTCCCCTGAGCCACGGAGTCGCGGTTCGCCTCGCAGCGCGGTCGGCGCTGCGCCGCCTGCCGCACCC
Organism: Spirillospora sp. NPDC046719; assembly: GCF_040645715.1. Lineage (NCBI taxonomy): Bacteria > Bacillati > Actinomycetota > Actinomycetes > Streptosporangiales > Thermomonosporaceae > Spirillospora > Spirillospora sp. NPDC046719. The sequence goes on from NZ_JBEYYT010000179.1 coordinate 4,557, forward strand.
GGCAGCGGGACCTGCATGGTGTCGGTGGACGGCGCGATCACGCTGAGCTCGCGCCGGCTCGCTCCCCGCAGGCGCGGGGATCGTCCGCAGCACAAGCGGCGCAGGTGCGATACCTCCTCGACCGCGCCTCGGTGGCCACCGCCGGGCGTTACTTCCGGGCCGGTCAAGCCAGGTCGCCGAGCTCGTCGGGGCCGTCTTCGACCGCTAACGGCAACAAGGCCCCTGGTTGTCCAGGGGTCCCCGTTCAGGTCTGCCGCCAGCCGTCCATGCAGCTCGGGCGCGGGTCGTGGTCTTCGGACCCGCAGCCCCAGGCTCCTGCTCGTTCAGCGCGTCGCGGCGAGCAGGCCTGCGCGTAGCGCGGCGGTGTTGTCGGCCAGGAACCGGGCGAACGTGCGGGGTTCGCGGCCGGTCAGTTCGCGCACTGTGGTCGTGGTGGCCGCCAGGGAACCCGTCGCCACCTCGCGGCACAGTTCGGCGAGGTCGTCGGCGAACCCGGCGGGTAGGCCCTGGGCTCGCAGCGACGCGGCCAGTTCGTCCGGCGACAGCTCGACATGCGCGACGGAACGGCCCAGGACGGTGGAGATCTCGCGGGCGACGTCGGCGTGGGTGAGGCTCTGGGGGCCGGTGAGCACATAGGTCTCGCCGAGGCCCGCCGTCCCGGTCAGGAGCGTGGCCGCGCAGGCGGCGATGTCCTGGCAGTCGACGTAGGACACGCCGGCGTCGCCGTACGCGCCGACGAGCCCGCCCTCGGCGGTGAAGGTGCCCGCTCCGGTGACGAAGTTCTGCATGAACCCGCTCGGCTGCAGGATCGTCCAACCCAGCCCGGACGCCTTGAGGTACTGCTCGATCTCCCAGTGCGCGCCTTCGGCCAGCCGCCCGCCCCGGTGAGCGTGCCAGACCGAGACCTTCACCACCCGGGTCACCCCGGCGACGCGAGCGGCGTCGATGGCCGCCCGTTGCTGGCGGATCATCGGCTGCTCGCCGTCGGCCACCGGCTGAGCGCCGGCGGTGTTGAGGAACAGCCGGTCCACCCCCTTCATGGCGGTGGCGAGCGAGCCGGGGTCGTCGAAACTGCCCACGACGTAATCGCAGCCGAGGGCCTGTCCCTTGGCAGGGTCTCGGACCAGCGCCCGGAAGGGGACGCCGCGGTCGAGCAGCAACCGGACGAGGTGAGTGCCGATGGAGCCGGTGGCTCCGGTGACCAGAATCATGAGCGTCCTTCCACGTGCGCGCCGAATGCGCGGCCCTTAAACTGAGGCAGCCTCGGAAACTTATATCGAGGGGGCCTCGAATTACAAGGAGGAGGACGCATGAGCACCACCCGCCGGCCGCGGGCCGATGCCCGGCGCAACTACGAGCGCCTGCTGGCCGAGGCCGACTCCGCCTTCGCCGAGCGCGGGGTCGGTGCCAGTCTGGAGAGCATCGCGCGCGGCGCGGGCGTGGCCATCGGCACGCTCTACGGCCACTTCCCGACCCGCCGCGCACTGGTCGGCGCGCTGCTGCGGGAACGCAATGAAGCCCTGTTCGAGCTCGGCGACCGGCTCGTCGCCGAGAACAACCCTGATGCCCTGGCGACGTGGGTGCGGGCCGTCACCGAGCACGCCGCCACCTACAGCGGCCTGGCCTCGCTGCTGGCCGGCGGGCTGGACGACGAGGCATCGGAGCTGCACGACTCCTGCCTGCGAATGGCGGGTATCGGCGACCGCCTCGTCGCCCTGGCCCGCGCGTCGGGCACCGTCCGTCCCGACGCGACCGGCGCGGACATCACGGCGCTGACCACCGCCGCCGCGGCACTTCGCGAAGACCTGTCGGCCGCCGCGGCCGACCGCCTCATCACCCTCGCTCTGGACGGCCTCGCCAGCGCTCCATGAACGCGGCCGGACGGTGACACGGCACCGGCGGCGGCGGCCGTGCGGTGTCCAGCACATCGATCCGGAGCGCACGGCGCCGGCCGCTCAGCGTCGCCGGCGCATGGCCGGCGGTGCTGACCAGGACGCGCGCATGGGAACAGGACGGATCGCGCCCCACCCGCTTCGAGCTCGCCGAGTGCGCCGCTCTCACCAGGGTCGGCCGGGTCTTCCTCGACGACTGCGTCCAGCGGCACCTGGCCGGCCGGCTCGACGGCGCCACGGCCGCGATGGCCAAGTACTGGCTCACCGACATGCAATGCCAGGTCATCGACCGCTGCCTGCAGCTGTTCGGCGGCTACGGCTACATGCGCGACTACCCGATCGCCCGCATGTACGCCGATGCGCGGGCGCAACGGATCTACGGCGGCGCCAACGAGCTCATGAAGGAGCTGATCGCGAGATCCCTGTGACCGCCCTGCACGCGCGTCCCACCGTCCTAGGAGACGGACGTTGGCGATCGCCGCCGCGGAGGCGACGTATTCCGCGAGGACGGTCGAGGCGACCGAGTTGATCTCGGGCATGACGGCGGGGCGTCGCGTCGTGTGAACGGAGGGTGCTGCGTCGGTGATAAGAGGCCGGTCGCTTGAGGGTTAGGTGAGACGGTCGCGTTTGGCGTTGGCTTCCGCTCGTACTTCGTCGACAAAGTCGTCGTCTTCTGGGGCGTCTTCCTGGTAGATGAGCCAGCAGCCGCGGATGCCGTCGAGGATGTCCTCCAAGAGGTCGTGCGCGGGGCGTTTGGGGTCCAGGGGGGTGGTGCGCAGCTCTTTGAGCAGTGCTAGGCGCAGGCCTGGGTCCTGATGCTGCTGGGCGAGCATCTCGACTTGGGTGATGTTCTCGAGGAGTTCGCTGAGATCGGGGATTTTGCCTTCGGCGACGGTCATGGCGCCGCGGATCAGGGTGGTGACCGTCTCGTACGGGCTGAGGCCGAGTTCGAGGTGTTCGAGCACGATGGTCGGGGTCTCGTGTGCGAGGGCCTCGATATTGTCGGCTTCCTGAACGATCTCCGTGGTCGCGTAGCCGGTTGCCTCGGTGGTGACGTCGGCGGCGGCTTGAAGCCAGTGCGCCGCTGCTATGGCTGCGGCCGCGGGCTCGATCTCGGTGAACAGGCTCGGGTTGCCGAACGGGTTCGCGTGGAGAATCTTGTCGGCGGCTTGGACCTGGGCGGGTGAGGCGTCGGCGCGAGTGAGAGCCAGGGCTTGGCGAGCGCGACCGGTGAGATCGCCTAGTTCGGCCTGTTCGATGGCGTCCAGTTCGGCACGCACTTCGGCCATGACCCGCGTGCTCAGGTCGGCGTTGTTGATGTCGTGCAGGACGCGGCCGACGCGGTGGGCGCTCTCCTCGACCGGGTTGTACGACACGTCCAGCATGCCGTCGGAGGGCAGGTTCGGCTGGGCGAGCGCCTTCTCCACGGTCGTGAACGCCTTCCGGTGCTGCGCGCGTCGCCAGCCCTCGGTGTTGACCTCTTGCTCGTCTGCGGCGGAGGCGGGGTGGGTGTAGGTGCGCCAAACCTGGGCCGACAACCGGGTCATGGCCTGAGCGAGGTGCCCGATCGCGTCGCCTGAAATATCGCGGGCGAGCTCGGCCAAGGTGGAGGCGGTGCAACCCGAGCCGGTTTCCCGTACCGCGACGATTGCATGACGGTCCTCGTCGAAGGCGTAAGAGGTCATAGCTGCCCTTCCCTAGTGGCATCTACGGTGCCATCGAACGGGCTTAGGCGTGCAGCGAACGATGCCTCCGGTTGGCGCAGGCCGCTCTCGGCAGGGCAGGAGGCCGGCGACGTGCGGCAGGCTGCGCTGGGGCGTCTCCGAACGGGGATTTCTGAGTGCGGGCTCAGCCGAGTTTCGGGGTGGCGCGGTCGATGATGGGGGCCAGGTCGAGGCCGGGCGGGAGAGTGCCGAAGGCGGCGCCCCAGTCGCCCGACAGGCGGGTGGCGCAGAAGGCGTCGGCTACGGCCGGGTGACCGTGCCTAACCAGCAGCGATGCTTGGAGGATGAGTGCGAGGCGCTCGGCGACGCGGCGGGCGCGGTACTCGATCGTGGCGGTGTCGGCGAAGGCGTCCTTGGCGTCCTGGACGGCGGCGTCGAGGCGCGGGTCGGCGCCGCGGGCGAGCTCGACCTCACCGAAGAACGCCTCCAGCGTCTGCGGCTCGCGTAGCGTCGCACGCAGGAGATCGAGCGCGGCGACGTTGCCCGAGCCCTCCCAGATCGAGTTCAGCGGCGACTCGCGGAACAGGCGCGGCATCCCCGACTCCTCGACGTAGCCGTTGCCGCCGAGGCATTCGAGGGCCTCGGCGGCGTGCGCCGGCCACCGCTTGCAGACCCAGTACTTGCTGACCGCCAGGCCGAGCCGCTTGAACGCCGCCTCGGACGCGTCGCCGCGCACCGAGCGGTCCGTCGCGCCGGCGAGCCGCGTCATCAGGACCGTGGCGGCCTCCGACTCGACCGCGAGGTCGGCGAGGACGTTGCGCATCAGCGGCTGGTCGACGAGGTACGCGCCGAACGCCTTGCGGTGCGCGGCGTGGTGCACCGCGGTCGTGACGCCCTGCCGCATGCCGGCGGCCGCGCCGATCACGCAGTCCAGCCGGGTCATGTTGACCATCTCGATGATGGTCCGGACGCCGCGCCCCTCGTCGCCGACCCGCCACGCGACCGCGTTCTCGTACTCGACCTCGGACGAGGCGTTCGACTTGTTGCCGAGCTTGTCCTTCAGCCGCATCAGCCGCAGCGGGTTGAGCGCGCCGTCGGGCAGGACGCGGGGGACGAGGAAGCAGGTCAGGCCCTCCGGCGCCTGGGCCAGGGTGAGGAACACGTCGCACATCGGGGCGCTGGTGAACCACTTGTGGCCGACGAGCCGGTACGTCCCGTCCGGCTGGGGCGTCGCCTGCGTGGTGTTGGCGCGGACGTCCGAGCCGCCCTGCTTCTCCGTCATCGACATGCCCGCGAGCAGCGCGTTCTTGGTGAGCGGGGCGCGCAGGCCGAAGTCGTACTCGGGCTCGGCGAGCAGCGGCTCGTAGCGCGCGGCCAGCTCCGGGGCCTGGCGCAGGGCGGGGACGGCGGCGTACGTCATCGAGATCGGGCAGCCGTGCCCGGCGTCCACCCGCCAGGTGTAGAACTTGGCGGCGCGGGCGACGTGCGCGCCCTCGCGCGGGTCCGCCCAGGCGGAGCCGTGCAGGCCATGGGTCACCGCGACGGTCATCAGCTCGTGCCACGCCGGGTGGAACTCCACCTCGTCGACGCGGTGCCCGTACCGGTCGTGGGTGCGCAGGACGGGCGGGTTCTCGTTGGCGAGGCGGCCCCACTCCTGGGCGCGCTCGGTGCCCGCCAGGAGGCCCAGCTCGTGCACCTCCGGCGCGGCCCAGCCGGCGCCCTCGCGCTCCAGCCCGTCCAGCAGGGCGGGGTCGTCGGCGAGGTCGTGGCCGGCGAGCGGGGGAACCTGGTTGAACACCTCGTGGGTCACTGCGCTGCTCCTGTGCTGCGGAGGCCGGTTCATGGGGGACGTCCCCCGACGCAGGATACAGAACCGCGTTCGGCCGCTCGGACGATCATGCCTCCGCCCCGCCTGCCGGGGCATCCTCCTCAAGTGGTGGGGCGATCTCGTCCGCGCGGCGGATTGTCCATGCGGCGCGGGGGCATAACTTCGGAACCATGAGTCAGTCCAGTCCGCAGCAGGGGCGGCCGCCGTGCCCGAGCCGCCCGCGGCGGCGGCGGGAGGACCTCCACCCCGCGGGGCCGGGGGCCGATCCCGCCGGGACGACCCCCGTTCACGGGGCGGTCCGGGCCTCCGACGCCGAGCGCGAGGCCGTGGTCGAGCGGCTGCGGGTCGCCTCGGTGGAGGGGCGGCTGACCTTCGAGGAGCTGACCGAGCGGACCGAGGCCGCCTACGCGGCCGTCACCCGCGCCGACCTGGAGCACATCACCGCCGACCTGCCCGGCATGGGCGCACCCGGCGCGAACCCGGCGCCGCCGCAGGTGAAGCGGCGGTTCAGCGCCGTCATGGGGGACTGCAAGGAGCGCATCGTCGGGCGCATCGACGGCCCGCTGGAGGCGGTGTCGGTGATGGGCGACGTCGAGCTCGACCTGCGCGGCGCGCAGGTCCCGACCGGCGAGGTGCACATCTCGGCCACCGCCGTGATGGGCGACGTGAAGATCATCGTGCCGGACGGGGTGGCGGTCGAGCTGATGGGCCACGCCTTCCTCGGCGACCGCCGCGTCCAGGTGCGCGAGCCCTGCCCGGGGGAGCGCATCCCCGTCGTCCGGGTCACCGCGAACGCCTTCATGGGCGACGTGAAGATCGTGGACGACGAGCACCACGCGCCGATCCGCCGGGCCGTCGCGTCGTGGTGGCGCGACCGCCGCCCCGACGCCTGACCGGCGACGCCGCGCGCCCCGGGCCGTCCGCTCAGAGGCGCACCTCCGTCCCGGCGCCGCGCCGCCGCGCCTCCCGCAGCACCAGCGCGGTGGCGGCCAAGTCCTGGACGACCACGCCGACCGACTTGTACAGCGTGATCTCCTCCTCCGACGCGCGGCCCGGGCGGGTGCCCTCGATCACCTCGCCCAGCTCGGCCCGCACGTGCGCGGGCGTGATGACGCCGCGCTCCAGCGGCTCGGCCAGGTCGAGGTTCGGTGGGACGGCCGCCAGGGCCGCCGCGCGGGACTCCACGAACAGCGCGGCGTCGGCGATCGTCGCGTCGTCGACCTCCCGGCCGCGCGGGTTGTAGCCGATCGAGGTGACGTGCGTCCCCGGCGCCAGCCACTCCCGCCGGACGACCGGCTCCACCGCGTAGGTGGCCGCGCTGACGATCCCGGCGCCCGCGACGGCCTCCGCGTAGCCCGCGACGGCGCGCACGTCGGCGTCCACGGCGTCCGACAGCTCCTCCGCGAGCGCCACGGCCTTGGCGTGGTCGCGCCCGGCGATGCGGACCTCCCGGACGTCTCGGACACGCGGGACCGCGATCGCGTGCGCCCGCGCCTGGACACCGGTGCCGAGCACCGCGACCACCGAGGCGTCGTCGCGGGCCAGCAGCCGCGCGGACAGCGCCGCGCACGCGGCGGTCCGGACCGCGGTGATGTGGGTGCCGTCGAGCAGCGCGGCGGGCTCCCCGGTGGCCGGGTCGAACGCGACGATCACCGCCTGCCGCACGGGCCGCGCCGTCCCGGCGTTCCCGGGGAACACCGACACGAGCTTGCTCGCCAGCGCGCCCGCCGACGGCGCGTGGCCCGGCATGTCGAGCAGGAGCGCGTCCCGCTCCGGGACGGCCGCGGCCGTCCGTTCGGGGACGTGCGCGCGGCCGGCGCTGAGGTCGGCCATCGCGGGGGCGAGGGAGTCGATGAGCGCGTCGACGTCGAGCAGTTCCTCGACGTCCCGCCGGGAGAGAACGAGCACGGCGGGACCCTAGCGGCCGCCTCGGACAGAACGCCGTCGCCGCGGGTCAGCGGGAGTCGTCGCCGCGCTCGGCCTCGCGGACGCCCTCCTCGTCGGCCGGCAGCGCGTCGGGGTGGCCGGTGCCCACGCCGGGCGTGCCGGTGCCGCTGATCTCGTCCCCCCGGCGGGCGTCCCGCTCCGCGGGGTCCTCGCCCGGCACGCTCGCCGGGACGGAGGCGCCGGGAACGGTGCGGCCGCGGGCGTCCGACCCCTGGTTCACCGGCGCGAAGTCGCGGTCGTGCGTCGTCTCGGGCTCGTGTCCGGAATCCTCACGCTCGTCCATGCGGGGCCGCATACCCCGAGCCGGGCGCGCCGAACGTGACGCGGCGGACGCCCGCGCGGCCGGGTCAGGCGTCGAACGCCGCCGGCGCCGACAGCAGCCAGGACGCGTCCGAGCCGGCGGGCAGCTCGCGGGGCTCCTCGCCCCGCCGGAACAGCCGGGCGTCCAGCTTCCCGCCCAGCGTGGCCGTCCCGTCCGACACCCGCAGCCAGGTGCCCTCCCGCAGCCCCAGCACCGGCACGTCGTTGCACTCCAGGAACTCGGTGAGGCGCTGCTCGCGGGTCTCGCCCATGTGGGTGCTGCCGGGCTGCGGGTCCAGGTAGTGCGGGTTGATCTGGAACGGGACGAAGCCGAGGGCCGCGAAGCTCGGCGGCTGCACGATCGGCATGTCGTTGGTGGTGCGCAGCGTCGGGCAGGCCATGTTCGTGCCCGCGCTCGCCCCCATGTAGGGGAGCCCGCCGGGGACGGCCTCGCGCAGCGCGTCGCGCAGGCCCGTCCGGTACAGGTCCCGCAGCAGGCGGAAGGAGTTGCCGCCGCCGACGAAGACCGCGTCCGCGCCGTCGAGCCCACCGGTGGTGTGCACGCCCCGCACGGTGACGCCCCTGGGTTCGAGCGCCTTGCGGACCGTGTCGGTGTACCCGTCGTGGTCGGCCAGCGCGTACGGGACGAACGCGAGCGTCCCGCCCGCCGGGAGGAACGCGGTCACCGCCTCCATGGCGTGCTCCAGGTAGGAGCGGCCATGGGCGGTGGAGTTGGACAGCAGGAGCAGTTCCACAAGGGGTCCTTTCAGGAGCGCCGGGATCCGGTGAGGAGGCGTTCGACCTGCTCGGCGGCGCGCTGGAGCGCGGGGAGCCGGTCGAGCGGGGCGGCGAAGCGGTCCTCGTGGCCGCCGAGGCTGAGGCTTCCGAAGGGCTCGCCGTGCAGCCGCACGGGGACGGCGAGCGTCGCGACGTGCGCGTCGTACTCGCCGGCGGTGAAGGCGTAGCCGCGCTCGCGCACCTGCCGGAAGCGGGCCTCCAGCTCGCCGACGTCGGTGAGCGTCCGCTCGGTGAACCGGGCCATCGGCCGGTCGCGGAACAGCCTCAGCCGCTCGTCCTCGGCGACGAAGGCGTAGTAGGCCTGGGCGGTGGCGCCCGCGTGCGCCGGGTACAGCTCGTCGACCAGGGGGTAGTAGCGCAGCGGCCCGGCCGCGCCGTCCACGGCCGCGACGCAGCGGATGTGGAAGCCGTCGGGGACCGAGAGCAGCGCGGTGTCGCCGGTGCGCATGCTGAGGTCGGTGAGGACGGGCGTGACGAGCATCCGCAGCGACCCCGACCGCTCCCAGCTGCGGCCGAGGTGCAGGGCCGCGGGGCCGATGCGGTAGCGGCGGGTGTCGGGGTCGGCGACGAGGAACCCGCGGTGGGCGAGGGTCGCGAGGATCCGCTGCGCGGCGGACTTGTCCCAGCCGAACTCCTCGGCGACCTCGGTGACCCCCCAGTCCCCGCGGTTGCGGTCGAATCCGAGCAGGACGAGCAGCGCCCGGTCCGCGGTCTGCAGCAGCCCCTTGGGCGTGCTGCGGTCGGCACCGAAACCCCATCCGGGCACCGTGGCCTCCGTTGCAAATAGCGGGACAAAGTTGCTTATTTCGATAATAGCGCTGCAACCTGGGCATACACCCCGCTCTTCACCCGTTGGCAGAGGTAATGTCCATGCTCAAGCACGTACTCGACGTGATCGACCGGCTCGACGATCCCGCGGCGAGCGGCAAGTCCGTCGCCGAGCTCCTCGACCGGGCGGCCGGGCCGGAGGGCTCCGGGGCCGAGGTCGTCACCGTTCACGGCGACAAGGGCTCCACCGACTTCGTGCGCGTTCGCGTCCCCGGCCGCCGGGGCCGCGCCCGCGGCGGCGACGCGCCCACCCTCGGGATCGTCGGCCGGCTGGGCGGGATCGGCGCCCGCCCCGAGATCCTCGGCTTCACCTCCGACGGCGACGGCGCGGCGGCGGCGCTCGCCGCGGCGGCCAAGCTGCTGGAGATGCGCTCGCGCGGCGACGTGCTGGACGGCGACGTGGTCATCGCCACCCACGTCTGCCCGGACGCCCCCACCCAGCCGCACGACCCGGTGCCGTTCATGGACTCCCCGGTCGACATCGCGACGATGAACGAGCACGAGATCACCCCGGACATGGACGCCGTGCTGTCCATCGACACGACCAAGGGCAACACCTTCATCAACCACCGCGGGCTGGCGCTGTCGCCCACGGTCAGGCAGGGCTACGTGCTGCGCGTCAGCGAGCAGCTCGCGGGCCTCCTCGCGGTCGTGACCGGCGAGCCCGCCGTGACGTTCCCCGTCACCACCCAGGACATCACGCCCTACGGCAACGGCGTCCACCACCTGAACTCGATCCTGCAGCCCGCCACCGCCACGCGGGCGCCGGTCGTCGGCCTCGCCATCACCGCGGCCGCGCCGGTTCCGGGCTGCGCCACCGGCGCCAGCCACGAGACCGACATCGCCGCCGCCGCGCGCTTCGCCGTCGAGGCCGCCAAGGGCTTCGGGACGGGCGCGCTGACCTTCCACGACCAGGCCGAGTACGAGGCGCTCGTCGCCCGCTACGGCTCCCTGGCCCACCTGCAGACCCTCGGGGCGGGAGACGCCGCATGAAGCTCGGCAACGACGACTACGCGCTGAGCCGCGTCCCGCGCTCGCGCCGCTACGGCTTCGGCTCCATGCTGATGCAGTGGCTCGCCCAGTCCGGGTCGCTGTCGCAGTTCGTCCTCGGCGCGACGCTCGGCGTCGGCATGCGGTTCTGGGACGCGTTCTGGGCGTTCACGCTCGGCGCGGTGATCCTGGAGGTCGTCATCTTCGCGATCGGCGCCGCCGGGCAGCGCGAGGGCCTGTCGATGACGATGCTGACCCGCTTCGCCGGTTTCGGACGCAACGGGTCCGCGCTGGTCAGCCTGGTGATCGGGATCAGCCTGGTCGGCTGGTTCGGGGTCCAGAACGGCATCTTCGGCAGCAGCATGAGCCGGCTGGCCGGGGGACCGCCCTGGCTGTGGTGCGTGGTCGCCGGGGTCGTGCTCACCCTGCTGGTGATGTACGGCTTCAAGATCATGATCTGGGTGGCGCGGATCGCGGTGCCGCTGTTCTTCGGGCTCGTCGCCTGGAGCGTCGGCACCGAGCTGTCCCACCACTCGGTGTCGGAGCTGGTGAACGCCGCGCCGACCGGCGCGCACATCTCCATCCCGGCGGCGGCCACGATCATCGCGGGCGGCTACATGACCGGCGCGATCACCGCCCCGGACATGACCCGCTACAACCGCAGGCCCTGGCACGTGCTGCTGCAGAGCTCCTGCTCGATGATCCTCAGCGAGTACGTCGTGGGCATGACGGGCGTCATGCTCGGCCACGCCGCCGGCAGCAGCGACGTCACCGACATCGTGCTCAGCACGTCCGGCGTCGCCGGGCTGATCATCGTCGTGCTGGCCACGATGAAGATCAACGACTGGAACCTCTACGGCTCCTCGCTCGGCGTCGTCAACTTCGCCGGGACGGTCTTCGGGAAGCGGCTGCACCGCGGCGCCGTCACCGTCGTGATCGGCGTGGCGGGCACCGTCCTGTCGGCGGTCGGCTTCCTCGACCACTTCAAGGACTTCCTGTCCCTGCTCGGCGTGGCGATCCCGCCCATCGGCGGCATCATCGTCGCCGAGTACTGGATCGCCCGGCGGCGGCGCGGCGTGCTGGACGCCACCCGCCCGGCCGGGCGGCTGCCCGACCGGGTGCCCACCTGGATCCCCGGGTCGCTGGCCGTGTGGCTCGCGGCGTTCTGCGTCGGCAAGTTCGTGGACTGGGGCATCCCCGCGCTGAACTCGCTGATCACCGCCATGGTGCTGTACGTCGCGCTGGCCTTCGCCGGGCTGATGCGGGCGACCGGCAGCGCCGAGATGGAGACCTCCGCGCCGTCCGCGGCGCCGCCCGCCGAGGCCGAGCCCGCCGTCTCCTGACCGGCGCGGGACCAACGAAAGGGGAGAAGGCGTGGGGAACGCCGAGGACGAGGTCGCCGACCTCTGCCGGGACCTCATCCGGATCGACACCTCCAACCCGACGAGCGACGAGCGCAAGGCCGCCGAGTACGTGGCGGAGAAGCTCGCCGACGTCGGCGTCGAGGCGACGCTGCTGGAGTCCGCGCCGGGGCGGGCCAGCGTCATCGCCCGCATCCCGGGAGCGGATCCGGCACGGGCGTCGGACGCGCTGCTGCTGCACAGCCACCTCGACGTGGTCCCGGCGGACCCGTCGGAGTGGGCGGTGCACCCGTTCTCCGGGGAGATCACCGACGACGGCTACCTGTGGGGCCGCGGCGCGATCGACATGAAGGACACCGTGGCCGTGCATCTGGCGGCCGCGCGGCAGTTCGCGCGGACGGGGGAGCGGCCCGCCCGCGACCTCGTCCTCGCCTTCCTCGCCGACGAGGAGGCGGGCGGCGTGCACGGCAGCCGGTGGCTCGCCGAGGAGCACCGCGACCTGTTCGAGGGCGTCACCGAGGCGATCGGCGAGGGCGGCGGGTTCTCCTACCCGCTGGACGCGACCCGCCGCCTCTACCCGATCGAGAACGCCCAGCGCGGGCAGGCGTGGCTGCGGCTCGTCGCCAGGGGGCGGGCGGGCCACGGCTCCTCGCCCAACGACCGGAACGCCGTGACGGCCCTCGCCGACACGCTCAGCCGCATCGGGCACCACACGTTCCCGGTGCACCTGATCGGCGCGGTGCGCGGCCTGCTGGAGACGGTCGCCGACCTGCGCGGCGTGCCGTTCGACCCCGACGACGTCGAGGGCAGCGTGGACCGCATGGGCGCCGACGTCCGCGACCTGGTCGAGGTGGTGCTGCGCAACTCCGCCAACCCGACCATGATGGAGGCGGGGTACCAGATCAACGTCATCCCGGGCCAGGCCACCGCCGGGGTCGACGGGCGGTTCCTGCCCGGCCAGGAGGAGGCGTTCCTCGCCGAGGTCGACGCGCTGCTCGCGCCCGGGGTGTCCCGCGAGTTCATCCACCGCGACATCGCGATGGAGACCCCCTACGAGGGGCGCCTGGTGGACGCGATGGGCGCGGCCCTGCGCGCCGAGGACCCGGACGGGTACCCCGCCCCGTACTGCAACCCGGGCGGCACCGACGCCAAGGCGTTCTCGCGGCTCGGCATCCGCTGCTACGGCTTCAAGGCCCTGAAGATGCCGCACGACCTGGACTACTCCCGCCTGTTCCACGGCGTGGACGAGCGCGTCCCGGTCGACGGCCTCGCCTTCGGCGTCCGGGTCATGGACCGGCTGCTGAAGTCCTGCTGACCCGCTGAAAGCCCGCTAGGCCCTGCTGGGCCCTGCCCGGTGCCGGGCAGGGCCCAGCAGGGCAGGGCCATGTCGAATGGCGGCGGCGGTCTGCGGCTCGGCGGCCGGTGCCTCAGACCGCGGTGGCGGTCCGGCCGCCGGCCGCGCGGGCGGCGGCCAGGGCCTCGTCGTAGCGGTGGACGACCAGCTCGGCGTCCTCGGCGCGGCGCCTGAGGTCGCCGAGCTGGT
>NZ_JBEYYT010000180.1:0-17635 GCF_040645715.1 Spirillospora sp. NPDC046719
GCGCCTTCGTGACGGCGGCCCGCCGCCGGTCGGCGTGAGGGGCCGGGGGCTGGTTGGATCGGGGGCAGCCTCGTGAGTGGAGGAGCGTTGATGTCCCATCCGACCTTGGAAGACGTCGCCGCGCGGGCGGGGGTGTCCCGGGCGCTGGTGTCGCTGGTGATGCGCGGCTCGCCCAAGGTCGGCAAGGAGCGCCGCGAGGCCGTGCTGAAGGCGGCGGACGAGCTGGGCTACCGGCCGAACGTGATGGCGCGCGGCCTGGCCGCCGGGCGCACCGGGATGGCCGGGGTGCTGGCCGCCGACCTGCACGATCCGTCGTTCGCGTCCGTCCACGACGGGCTCGCGGACGAGGCGGCGCGGCGGGGCGTCCGGCTGCTGCTGGCGAGCGGCGGCGGGCGTCCGGCGCGCGAGCGGGCCGCGCTCGGCGAGCTGCTCGACCTGCGGCTGGACGGGCTGGTCCTCGCGAGCCCGAGGATCGCGGCGGCCGAGATCGAGCGGGCCGCCGCCGGATGTCCGGTGGCGGTGGCGGGGCGCCCGCTGCGGTCGGCCGGCGTCGACTGCGTGACGGGGGACGACGCGGCGGCCGTGCGGCTCGCCGTGACGCGCCTGGCGGAGCTCGGGCACCGCCGCATCGCCTGCCTGAACGTCGGCCGCTCGCGCCTGGAGAAGGCGTTCGAGGCCGCCGTGGGCGAGGCCGGGCTCACCGCCGTCGGGGATCTCCGGTGGCGCTCGCCCGGGGCGCCGACGGCCGTCCTCGCGCTCGGCGATGTCACCGGGACGGCCGCGCTGAACAGCCTCTACCGTGCCGGGCTGGACGTGCCGGGGGAGGTGTCGCTGATCGTGCACGGCGACGCCCCGGGCGCGGCCGCCGCTGGCGTGACCACGGTCGCGGCCCCGGCCGCCGAGCTGGGGCGGCTGGCCATGGCCGCGCTGCTCGACCGGATCGACGGCGGCGTCAGTGGTGGCGGTGGCGGCGCGGCGGGGGAGGGACGGCGCGTCACCGTCCCTCCCGTCCTGACCGAACGTGCCACGACCGGGGCGCTCACACCATGACGCGCAGCCCCGGCACGGCGAGCGAGATCGGCCCGGCGTAGACCTTCCGGGCGTCGCGCAGCGCGTCGAGCGGGTCGGCCCACGGCCGCAGGTGCGTGAGGACGAGATGCCCCGCGCCCGCCTCCCGCGCCAGCCCGGCCGCCTGGACGGGCGTCAGGTGCGTCTCGGAGGCGCCGGGCGTCCGCACCGACGCCGCCGCCTCGCAGAGCAGCACGTCCGTGCCCCGCGCGAGGTCGAGCAGTTCGTCGCACTCGCCGGAGTCGCCCGAGTAGGTGAGGCTCGCCCCGCCCGCCGAGCCCCCGCCTCCCGAGCCCCCGCCCGCCGAGCCCCCGCCCGCCGAGCCCCCGCCCGCCGACGCGCCGCCCGTCGACACCCGCACCGCGACGCCCGGCACCGAGTGGACGACGGGCGCCGTCACGACGGTGAGCGGCCCGAACGGGCGCGGCTCGGCGGGCGGGGTGCGCCAGTCGAGCGCCCCCGCGTACGCGGGCGGCGCCGCCGGGTTCACCACGTGCGCCGCCGTCCCGGCGGGCGCGGTGACGGGCAGCCGCTTCGCCCCGCCGCGCCGGTCCCGCAGGTAGGCGAGCGGGATCAGGTCCGAGTAGTGGTCGCGGTGCGGATGGCTGATCACGACGGCGTCGACGGCGCACGGGTCGGTGTAGCGCTGCAGCGGGCCGAGCGCCCCGGTGCCGAGGTCCAGCAGCAGCCGGTACCCCGCGTGCTCCAGCAGGTAGCAGGAGCACGCGGCGTCCGGCCCCGGGACGGTGCCCGCGCAGCCGACGACGGTCAGGATCACGGCATGACCCGGGCGACCAGGTCGGCGACGGCGCCCGCCGCGCAGTCGGCGACCACGACGTCCGCGGCGGCGCGGACGCCGGGATCGCCGTCGCCCACGGCCGCGCCGAGCCCGGCGGCCTGGATCATGTCCAGGTCGTTGGGGTTGTCGCCGATGGCCGCGATCCGGTCCATCGGCACGCCGCGCAGCGCCGCCAGCTCGCGCAGCGCGGTGCCCTTGGTCGCGCCCGCCGGCAGCACCTCCAGGTACGTCGCCTCCGACCGGACGAGGGTGACGCCGGTCCCGGGGTCGGCGGCGAACCCGGCGAGGGCCGTCTCCGCCGCGCCGACCAGGCCGGGCCGGTCGCAGATCAGCATCACCTTGATGATCTCGTCGAAGGGCAGCTCGCCCCACGAGCCGACCCGCGCGAGGGTGATGCGGTCGCGGCGCGCGTACTCGGCCAGCGCCGCGGACGGCGCGGCGTCGGCGGAGCGGACGTGGGCGCGGCCGCCGCTGAACGCGACCGGCCACACCCCGTCCGGCATCTCGTCGAACAGCAGGGTCAGCCGCGCCCACGCCGCCGCGCTCAGGCACCGCCGGTACAGCACCGCGCCCGTGCTCAGGTCCACGATCCGCGCGCCGTTGTAGAGGATCGCCGGGGTCGCGAGGCCCAGCTCCCGGTAGTACGGCAGCGCGGACTCCTCGCTGCGCCCCGTCGCGACGACCACGCTGCCGCCCGCGCCGGTGAAGCGGCGCAGCGCGGCCAGGTTCGCCTCGACGATCCGCAGGTCGCGGCCGACGAGCGTGCCGTCCAGGTCCGTGACGATCCACTCGGCGGTCCGCACGCCGGTGGCGCTCACGGGCGGCCCGCCGGGGCGAGGCCGGCGATCTCCGACAGCACGGACCCGGCGAGGTCGAACCCGCCGACGCACGCGACGTAGCCGGGCGCGTCCCAGTCGTCCCCGCCCGGCTCCCCGCCGAGCGGCAGGTACGTCCCGCCGGCCCGGCGGACCAGCAGCAGCCCGGCCGACACGTCCCACGCGTTGACGGACGTGCCGTACGCCGCGTCCGACCAGCCCGCCGCGACGTGCGCGAGGCACAGCGCCGCGCTGCCCGGCCGCCGGACGGTGGCGAACGACTCGATGAGCCTCGCGTAGTTGCGCAGCGCCGCGTCGCCCGCCCGCTTCAGCTCGCGGGCGTTCGGGTAGCCGGTGACGATCACGCCGGTCCGGTCCTCGGCCGCGCCGGCGGAGCGGATCGGCTCGCCGTTGCAGGTCGCGCCGTCGAGCGAGGCGGTGAACATGTCGTCGCGGACCGGGTCGTACACGACGCCGGCGACGACCTCGCCGCCCGCGACCGCCGCGATCGAGGTGCAGAAGAACGGCAGGCCGGCGGCGAAGTTCGCGGTCCCGTCGATCGGGTCGACGTACCAGCGGACCGCGCCGGCGGGCGAGCCCTCGCCGTCGCCGCGCGTGCCGCCCTCCTCGCCGACGACGACGCTGCCGGGCGTGTGCTCGGCGAGCACCTCGCGGATCGTCTCCTCGGCGGCCCGGTCGTGCTCGGTGACCGGGTCGTGGAAGTCGCGCTTGACCGCGACCTCCGGACGCGAGCGGAACGCGCCGCGCAGCCGGTCGCCGGTCGCGCGCGCCGCGATCTCGGCGATCCGCGCCAGCTCCCTCGACTCGGGCACGCCGATGCTCTTGCTGTTCATGCGTCTCCTTCGGCAGCGGTGGTGAGCAGGTCCAGCAGCCCGTGGCCGTCATCCACGACGGCGTCGGGCCGGTAGCGGACCTCGTACGGGACGTCGTAGGTGCCCTTGGCGACCATCAGCACGTTGCCGCCGACGCCGGCGCGGTGCCCGCACACCACGTCCCGGTCGAAGTTGTCGCCGACGTACCAGGCGTCCTCGGGCTCGACGCCGAGCGCGCGCGTGGCGATCCAGATCATCTCCGGGTTGGGCTTCCGGACGCCGGCCTCGTCGCTGTAGACCTCGATGGCCAGCTTCCCGGCGAGGCCCGTCGCCTCGGTGTAGTCGCGGTGCACGGCCCCGGAGAGGGCGTTGCTGACGATCCCGCAGGGGACGCCGAGCGCGGCGGCGCCGTCCAGCAGCTCGGGGATGCCGGGGCGGGTGCGGCGGTCCTGCCGCAGCTCTCCCATCCGCTTGCACAGCGGGGTCGCGTGCGCGACGACGAGCTGCCGCGCGGCGGCCGGCCAGTCCGCGGCGACGTAGTCGCCCCAGAACCCGGTGTGGGTCATCTCCGCCGGCGCGTAGGGCCGCGACATCGCGTCCTTCCAGCACTTGTCGGCGGCGGCGCCCGCCTTGATGTCGGTCTCGACGGCGGCGGCGTCGAGGTCGTGGCAGCCGGCGCGGGACAGCAGCGCGTGCACCTCCTTGGCGAGCGCCGCCGACCAGCCGGGCCTGCGGGACGTCTCGACGAGCACGCCGCCGAAGTCCAGCAGCAGCGCCCGCGGCCGGCGCATCGCCCGCCCGGAGAGCCGGTGCGGCCTCTCGCCCGCGCCGTTCGTGCCGTTCGTGCCGTTCACGGGGCCGGTGGTCACGTTCTCGTCGCTCACTTGGCGCCCTCGCGGACCGGGGTGACGGCCTCGTCCCAGGCGGCCGACCGGACGCCGTCCTCGCCGAACAGGTGCAGGTGCTCGGGACGCGCCCAGCAGCGCAGCGCGTCGCCCGGCCCCGCGCCCGGGTCCTCGTGCGTGATCGCGAACATCCGGGTGTCGTGCACGCGCAGCTCGACCGTCCAGCTCGGGCCGGTCGGCAGGACGGTCTCGACGACGGCGTCCTCCGACCAGGCGGTGTCCGGCACGGCGCCGCCCCGCGGGGCGAGCCGCAGCGCCTCGGGACGGACGCCGAAGCAGCCGACCGCGCCGAAGTCGCCGCGCTTCTCCGCGAACCGCTGGAGCGACGAGGCGAGCCCCGCCTGCTCGGCGGGCACCATGTTCATCGGCGGGCTGCCGACGAACTCGGCGACGAACCGGTTCGCGGGCCGCTCGTACATCTCCATCGGCGGCGCGACCTGCTGGAGCTCGCCGCCGCACATGACGGCGATGTGGGTGGCCATCGTCATGGCCTCCATCTGGTCGTGGGTGACGAACACGACGGTCGCGCCGGTCTCGTCGTGGATGCGCTTCAGCTCGGTGCGCATCTCCAGGCGGAGCCGCGCGTCCAGGTTCGACAGCGGCTCGTCCAGCAGCAGGACGTCGGGGTCGACCGCGAGCATCCGGGCGAGCGCGACGCGCTGCTGCTGCCCGCCGGACAGCTGCGACGGGTAGCGGTCCGCGCATTCGGCCACCTGGACCTTCTCCAGCGCCTCCATCGCGCGGGCCTTGCGCCGCTCCGCCGGGACCTTGCGCATCCGCAGCCCGAACTCGGTGTTCCCGCGCACGGTCAGGTGCGGCCAGAGGGCGTAGTTCTGGAAGACGAGCCCCATGTCGCGCTTCTCCGGCGGGACGTAGACGCCGCGCTCCACCGAGTCGAGCACCCGGTCGCCGACGGTGATCTCACCGCGGGTCGGCTGCTCCAGCCCGGCGATCATGCGCAGCGTGGTCGTCTTCCCGCAGCCGGACGGCCCGAGCAGGCAGGTGAACGAGCCGTCGGGGATGGTGAGGTCGAGGTCCTTCACCGCCGCGTGACCGCTGACGTAGTTCTTGACCACTCCGCTGAGCGTGATGGTCGGCATTGATCAACCTCCGATGCCCGAGGCCAGGCTGCTCTTGGTGAGCCGCTGGGCCAGGTAGGTCATGGTGAACGAGACCAGCGCGATGACGAGCACGACGCCGTTGGCGAGCTGGGTGTAGCCGTAGTCGACGAGCCCGATCGACAGCGTGGTCAGCAGCTGGGTGCCCGAGGTGGTCAGCATGATCACGATGCTGAGCTCCTTCAGGCCGGAGATGAACGGCAGCACCACGCCGGTGACGAGGGCGCCGCGCTGGATCGGGATGATGATCCGCAGCATCCGGGTCGGCCACCGCGCGCCGCTGATCTGCGCGGCCTCCTCCGGTTCCCGGCCGAGCTGCATCATCGCCGCGATCCCCGACCGGGACGAGTACGGCAGGTGCGTGATGACCAGGACGACGACGAGCAGCGTGATCGTCCCGTACAGGGCGGGGACCGGCCCGCGCCGCACCGCGAACAGCGACAGGCAGGCGGCGGCGAACGCGATGCCGGGCACGAGGTAGGGCAGGAACGACACCTGCCGCAGGAACGTCGCGACCCGGCTGCCGTCGCCGCGCACGACCACGTACCCGATGAGCAGGCCGAGCAGGCCGCAGACCAGGGACGCCAGGCCGACGATGCGGAGGCTGTTCCAGGCGGCCTCCCACAGTTCGGTGCCGCGCAGCACCCCGTGCGGGAACCCGACCGCGCCGGGGATGTCGCTGCCGAACCAGTACTTGAGCGTGAAGTTGTCCGCGCTGAACACGCCGGGCGTCTTGGTGACCGTGGACAGCAGCAGCGTCAGCACCGGGATGACGACGCTCGCGGCGAAGACCGCCATGCCGAGGGAGAAGGCGGGCCAGCGCCAGGCGCGCAGGTCGCTGCGCCGGTCCATGGCGCCCTTGCCGCCTACGGTGACGAACCGGCGCTGCTCGCGGACGAGCCGGGTGTCGACGAGCACGACCAGCACGCCGACCAGGACGATGACGCCCGCGAGCGTCGACGCGACGCCGGTGCTGCGGTCGCGGATCGCGTGGTAGAGGCTCGTCGACAGCACGTTGTAGTCGCTGGGCAGCCCGAGGATGTACGGGGTGCCGAACGTGCCGAGGACGCGGCCGAGCACCAGCAGCACCGCCGACGACAGCGCCGGCATCATCAGCGGCAGCGTGACGCGGCGCAGGACCGTCCGGCCGCCGGCGCCGAGGATCCGCGCCGAGTCCTCCAGCTGCGAGTCGATGCGGCGCAGCGCGTTCCCGAACAGCAGCAGGACGAACGGGTAGTAGTGCAGTCCCAGCGTCACGATGATCGGCAGCGGCCCGTAGGCGAGCCAGCCGGGGGTGTGGATGCCGGCGCCCTGCAGGTAGCCGACCTGCCCGCCGGACCGCTCGTTCTTGAACAGCGTCAGCCACGCGAGCGCGAACGTCCAGGACGGCAGCATGTACGGCACGACGAGCGCGGCGGCCAGGAACTTGCGGCCCGGCACGTTCGTGCGCGTCACCAGCCACGCCATGGAGCCGCCGACGACGAGCGCGAACACGATGACGCCGACGGCGACGAACAGCGTGTGCCACAGCGGTTCCCAGAACAGCAGCTTGCTGACGGGCGAGCGGAACACCCGCCACAGGTAGTAGCTCGTCCAGGAGCCGGGGGCCTGGCCGGAGCGGGCCTCGTCCCCGTACTGGACGCGGCCCGCGTCGGAGATCACCGACACCAGCGGCGCGATGACCAGGTACAGCAGGACGAGGGTCATCACCATGCCGAGCAGGACGGTGGGATCGCGCAGCAGTACGCGGGCCCGGTACAGCACGCGCCGGCCACGTGACGCCGGCGGTGCGGAGGCGGCGACCGCCATGGAAGGTTCCTCCGGGGTGAGAGGGGAGCGGGGGGGCGCCCCGGCCGGCCCCCCCGCAGGGGCGAAGTGGGGGGGTTGTGCCCCGAAGAAGGGTTGTTGGCGGCGGGGGCCGCCGTGGGGGGGGGGGGGGGCGGGGGGCCGGGGCGGGGGGGGGGGCGGCGCCCCCCCGCTGGTCGGGTACCCGGGGGGTGGGGGGGCCGGGGGGGCCCGCCCCGCCCCCCCCCCGGACGGGGGATCAGTGGTGGTTGAGACGCCAGAAGTCCTTGATGTCCTGGCGGGCGCGGAAGTCGGCGATGAGCTGGCTCGACGAGAACCGGTAGAGCTGGCCGTTCCAGTCGGTCAGCCCGGGCGGGTTGTTCTTGCTGACGCCGACCGCGTCGTTACCGGACACCCCGCCCGCGTGGGCCTCCAGGTCGAAGCCCTCCTTCTCCATGGCGAAGTGGACGAACAGCTTGGCGGCGTTCGGGTGCTTGGAGCCGGTGGCGATGGTGGCGAACTTCGGGTAGGCGAAGCCGGCCCACGGGTTCAGGCCCTCGCAGACCTTCATCTGGTAGCCCTTCTCCTCCACGTCGCGGAACTTCGCGATGGAGAACAGGCCGATGCGCTGCTCGGTCTGGTTGGGGGCGGCGACGCCGGAGGCGACGTCCTCGTCCTCGGTGGTGAGCACCGGCGAGTTCTGCGCGAACCGCTTCACCCACTCGTGCGCCGGATCGTCCTCGGTCAGCTTGAGCTGGCCCTTGCCGAGCTGCGCGTAGGCGGCGGTGAGCTTGTCGCCGCCCTGCTTGGCCATCTGCGTGAACCACTGGGTGAAGACCTCCTTGCCCAGCGGGTCCTGCAGCATCACCTTGCCCTTCCACTTGGGGTCGGTGAGGTCCCAGATGTTCTTCACCGGGCAGCCCTGCGGGCTGAGCTTGGTGTTGTAGACGAACACGTACGCCTTGGAGATCATCATCAGCGGGTTGCGGTTGGCCTCGCCGATGTGCGGCGCGAGGTCCGGCGGGATCCACGTCTGGACGATCTTCTGCGGGAGGAGCTGGCCGACGAGCATCGGGCCGTCCTCGAACAGGTTCACGTCGATCGTGACGTTCTTCGCCTGCGCCTCGCGGGTCATCTTCTCGGCGGTGTCGGCGGCCTTGGACTTCACGCCCTCGGCCTTGATGCCGTACTTCTTGGTGAACGCCTCCGCCATGTCCTTGACGTCGCCGCTGCCGTCGTAGGCGAGCACGCTGCCCTCCTTCTTGGCGGCGGCGACGAGGTCGTCCAGATCGAACGACGCGGCGTCCTGCACGGTCACCGACGGCAGCGGCGTCCCCTCCTCGCCGGCCTGGCCGCTGGTCGAGGGCGCGCAGGCGCCGAGCAGCGCGGTGGCGACGGCGGCGGCCGCCGCGGCACCGGCCCGGGCGCGGCGCCCGGTGGGAATGGTGCGGATCATGTGGGTTCTCTCCTCGTGTGCATCCGCGGGCCCCCGACCTGCGGCTCTCATGCGGGTGACAGCGGGGTCAGTGCCGTTCGAGGGGGGACGACCCCCCACGCCCCCCGATCGGCTGCGTCGGCATCAGTGACTGCGTTTCAACATCGCGTCGGACAGGGCGTCCGCCGCCTCGCCGAGGCGGCGGCCGACCGCGTCGAGCCGGGCGAGCAGCTCCCGGCCGCGCAGGACGTCGGTGCCGAGCGGTCCGGCGAACAGGCGGGCCAGCTCGGCCTGCCGGGTCTCCCGGACGCGGTTGCGGGCCTTGCGCGCGCCCAGCGCCGCGAGGGTGACGGCGGCGGGCTCGGCGAGGACCTTCCGGACGGCGCCGTCGAGGGCGGTCAGCCCGTCGAGGACGGCGTCCAGCGGTGCGAGGGTGAAGTCGAGGTCCGGCGGGCCGAACAGGTCGGCCTCCCGGACGAAGTCGCGGAGGTTGTCCAGGACGTCGTCGACGGACCGGGACAGCCGGTAGAGGTCCTCCCGGTCGATGGGGGTGGCGAGGACGCCGCGCAGCATCGCGGCGAGCGCGGCGCGCTCGGCGTCGCCGGCGTGCTCGATCTCGGCCATCCGGGCGCGGGCGTCGGCGGGCGGGGTCCGCCCGGCGGCCATGGCGCGGGCCAGCTCGGCGCCGTCGCGGACGGCGCGGATCTGCCGGCCGACCTGGTCGATCACCCGCGTCCCGGAGCGGCCGCGCAGGTCGTCCCAGACGAGCCGGAAGCGGCGCGCGGGCCGCACCGCGGCGCTCACAGCGCCCTCGCGGCGAGGCCGCCGGCGGCGCCGGCGGCGAACGCCAGCGGCAGCGTGAACAGCCAGGCCGCGCCGATGCCGAGGACGTTCTGCCAGCGCACCCGGGACGCGCCCTCGCTGGCGGCGACGCCGACGACCCCGGCGGTCACCGACTGGGTCATGCTGACCGGCGCGCCGGCGAGCGAGCTGGCCGTCACCGACGCCGCGGCCGCCGCCTCGGTGGACACGACGTGCAGCGGGCGGGCGAGGACGAGGCCGCGGCCGAGCCGCTCCCCGACGCGGTGCACGGCGCTGAGCGCGCCGGCGCAGAACACGACGGCGATCAGCAGCAGCATCAGCGGGGCGGGCTGGACGGGACCGACGGCGCCGAGCCGCCGGGTCGTCACGACCTGGCGGGCGACGCTGACGACGGCGAGCATCTTCTGCCCGTCGTTGGCGGCGTAGGCGGCGCACTGCGCGCCGTAGGCGAGGACGTGGGCGGTGCGGACGGCCCGCGGCATGCCGGTGAAGGACGGGACGCGCCGCGACGCGAGCCCGAGGCCGTAGCCGACGGCGGTCCCGACGAGCGGCGCCGCCGCCCCGATGAGCAGGACGGTGGCGAGGCCGTCCCACGACACGCGCAGGCCCATGCCGAGGCAGGCGCCGCCGATGCCGCCGAGGATCGCGAGGGTCAGGCTGGTCGGCAGCCCCTTGCGGGACAGGAGCCCGACGACGCCGAGCGCTACGGTCACGCCGAGCAGGAACGCGACCGCGCCGTGGGGGGCGCCGAGGTCGGCGAGCCGCTCGGTGAAGGTCCGCGCGACGGCGGTGCCGACGAGCTGCGGGACGAGCACCAGCGGCAGCAGGACGAGCAGCATCAGCAGCGGCGCGGGCGAGCGGGGGTAGCGGCCGCTCAGCCCGAGCAGCGCGCCGCCGTCGTTGACGCCGGTCACCCAGACGAAGGCGAGGGCGACGGCGCCGAACGCGATGGCCCAGATCATCGCAGCTCCGCGGTCCGGACGCGGCGTTCCTCGTGCAGCGACACCGTGGCGGCCTCGGCGATGAGCAGCGCCTCCAGGGCCTCGTCGACGGTGCACGGGCTGTCCGCGTGGCCCCGCGCCATGTCTAGGAACGTTCCAATCTCGCTCGCGTAGGCGGGCTCGAACCGGTCCCAGAAGTTGGTCCACGCGTCCCCGGACGGCCAGTCGACGCCCGGCTCGGCCGACCGCAGCGCGGCCCGCTCGTCCAGCCCGACCACCCACGTCCCGGCGGTGCCGGACAGCTCCATCCGGACGTCGTAGCCCGCGCCGTTGTAGCGGGAGCCCTGCATCGTCGCGATCGTCCCGTCGTCCAGCACCAGGACGGCGGCGCTGGTGTCGACGTCCCGGGCGTCCGCGAAGTAGCCGTCGCCGCGGTTGGCGCCGACCGCCGTCACCGACTCGACCTCGCGGCCGGTGACCCAGCGCAGGATGTCGAAGTCGTGGATGTGGCAGTCCCGGAAGATGCCGCCGGACGTGCGGACGTACTCGGCGGGCGGCGGCGCCGGGTCGGCGGTGACGAGGTGCACGCGGTGCAGGTCGCCGAGCCGGCCGTCCAGCACCGCCTGGCGGGCGGCGGCGTACCCGGCGTCGAAGCGGCGCTGGAAGCCGATGTGCACCGGCACCCCGGTCTTGGCGACGCGGTCGCGCACCTCCAGGGTGGTGCGCAGGTCGGGGGCGACGGGCTTCTCGCAGAACGCCGGCACGCCGGCCTCGCAGGCCCGGACGAGCAGGTCGGCGTGGGTCGAGGTGGGCGTCGCGATGAGCACCGCGTCCGGGCGGGCGGCGAGCACCGCGCCGGGGTCGGCGGCGCGGGCGCCGAGCGGGCCGGCGAGGGCCTCGGCCCGGCGCGGGTCGGCGTCGCCGATCACCAGCTCCGCGACCGCCGGATGACCGCTCAGGAACCGGGCGTGCCACGCCCCGATCCGTCCCGCGCCCAACAGTCCGACCCGCATGGTGTGCCTCCAATGGCCCGGTCGAGGGGATGACGCGTCATCCGGAGTTCAGAGAGTGTTCACCCTCTGTTCACCTTCTCGTCATCTGTGTGGCTTGGGGCACATTTGTATCCGCAGGCGGGGAGTCAGTCAATACTTTGTTCTTACATATGGACGTACTGACGTGACGTCATGGACGCGGCGCGGGCCGTTCGCCGAGGCCGCGGGCGGCGCCCCGGCCGGGCCGCCACCGGGATCTTGACTGCGGTTGCGGAGCGGGTTACCGTCCGCGACGGGTTCACACGCCGACCCAGGCGGTGCGGAGGCCACGCGATGAGGCATGCGATCCGGCCGGCCGGCGGAGACGCGAGGGGCATCGTCCCACCTGCGCGTCCTCCGGCAACAGACGGGGAACGGCTTCAGCGCGTCCGCGGCGCTCCCGCGCCGAGCAGGGAGAGCGTGCTGGCCGACGTGCGCGCCCATCTGGCCGGGGGCGGCGGCGCGCTGCTCGTCGGCCCCACCGGGATCGGCAAGTCCACGCTCGTGTCCACCCTCGCCGACGAGTACGCCGCGGCCGGGCACCGGGTCTTCGCGTGCTGCCCCGCCGAGACCGAGCGCCACCTGCCGTTCCTCGGCCTCATCGACCTGGTCGCGCAGGGCGCCGACGAGGTCGTCGACCGGCTGCCCGAGCCGGAGCGGCGCGCCCTGCGGTCCGCGCTGCTGCTGCACGACGTCCCGATCGGCGAGCGCGACCTGCTGAGCCTGCGGCTCGGCGTGCTGCACACGCTGCGGATGCTCTGCGCCGACCGGCCCGGGCTCGTCCTCGTCGACGACGCGCAGTGGCTGGACCAGCCGACCGGCGAGCTGCTCGCGTTCGTCGCCCGGCGGGCCGGGCGGCTGGCGCCGCCGCTGCGGATGGTCGCCTCCGTCCGGGCGTCGTTCGGCGACCCGCGGCGGTCCGGCGGGCAGTGGCGGGACGCGGCCGGGCTGTGCCCGAAGCCGGTGCTGACGGTGAAGGTGCCGCCGATGTCGGCGGCGGAGCTGGCGGCGCTGCTGGCGGACCGGTTCGGCCGGTACTGGCCACGGTCGCAGGTGGCCCGCATCCACCGGGTGAGCGGCGGCAACCCGTTCTTTGCCGTGGAGCTGGCGCGCAGCGCGGTGGAGAGCGGCGCGCTGGAGGACGGCGGCCCGCCGTCCGGCGCCCTGCCGATCCCGCAGAGCCTGTCGGTGCTGATCCAGAAGCGGGTGGGCGCGCTGCCCCGCGCCACCCGCGAGACGCTGCTGATGGCGAGCGCGGCGAGCCGCCCGTCGGTCGAGCTGCTGCGCCGGGCCGGCGGCGCGGACCTCGCAGAGGCCGAGCGGCAGGGCATCGTGGACGTGGACGCCGGCGGCCAGATCCGGTTCACCCATCCGCTGCTGTCCGCAGTCATCTACGCCGAGGCGGAGGCCGGCGACCGGAAGGCGGTGCACGCGTCGCTGGCGCAGGCCGTCCGCGACCCGGTGGAACGGGCCCTGCACATGGCGAAGCTGACATCGGGGAGGGATCGGCGCATCGCCGGGACGCTGGAGGACGCCGCCGCCGTGGCGCGCCGCCGCGGCGGCCTGTCGACGGCGGCGCACCTCGGCGAGCTGGCCGCCGACCACACCCCCGAGTCCGAGCGGGACGCCGAGGTCGGCCGGCGGCTGCGCGCGGCGGAGGACGCCGTCGCGGCGGGCGACTACCCGCTGGCGCGGCGGCTGGCGCACCTGGTGCTGGAGGCGTCCGCGCTGCCCCGCGACCGGGTGCGCGCCTGGATGGTCGTGATGGACTCCTCCGGCCAGGCGCTGGCCGAGGTGGAGGAGGTGTTCCCGCGCGCGATGGAGGACGCGCGGGGCGAGCCGGAGCTGCTCGCGCCGCTGCACTACCGGCTGAGCTGGCGGGCCTGGATGGTGCTGGGCTCGGCGGAGGCGGCGCTCCAGCACGCGCGCCGCTCCGCCGAGCTGGCCGCCGTCGCGGGGGACCGGGCGACGGAGCTGCTCGCGCTGACCAAGCAGGCGAACATCGAGTTCTTCCTCGGCCGCCCGGAGGGCGAGCGGACGCTGCGCCGGGCGCTCGCCGACCCGCAGGAGCCGCAGGTCATGTGGCACCACAACGGGCCCATCTACCTCAAGCACCGGCACCACCTGCTGCACGACCGGCTGCAGGAGGCCCGCAACGAGCTGCGCACGCTGATCTACGGCGTCCGCCAGCGCGGCGTCGTCGAGAGCCTGTGCCTGAGCCAGTTCTGCATGAGCCAGGTGGAGATCCACCGGGGCCGCTGCCGGCAGGCGCTGAGCCTCGCCCGGCAGAGCCTGGACCTCGCGGAGGACTCCGGGCTGAGCCAGGGGCCGTCCTGGTACGCGCTGGCGCTCGCGGAGGCGGCGGGCGGCGACCTCGAACGGGCGCTGACGGCGGCGGAGCAGGCGCTCCAGCACAGCGAGAGCGACGGCGACCTGCTGTTCCTGCCGCGCGCGCTGCACGCCGAGGCCCAGGTGCGGCTGCGGCTCGGCGACGCCGCCGCCGCGGTGCGGATCCTGGAGCGGGTCCGGCTGATGGAGACGTCGCAGGGGCTCGGGGACCCGGCGGTCCGCCGCTGGCACGCCGACCTCGCCGACGCCCTCGTCGCCGTCGGCCGCACGAAGGACGCGGCGGACGTGCTGTCCGAGGCGAGGGCGCAGGCGACGCGGCTCGGGCGGCGCAGCGTCCTGGCGGTGCTGGAGCGCTCGTCCGCGCTGGTCCGCGCGGCGGAGGGCGACCGCGACGGCGCGCTGGACGGGCTCGTCCGCGCGGTCGAGCTGTCGCAGGCGCTCCCGTACCGGCTGGAGGAGGGACGTGCCTGGCTGGAGCTGGGCGCGTTCCGCGCGCACACGGGAGACGCGGAGGCGGGACGCGCCGACCTGCTGCGCGCCCGGACCATCTTCGCCCGTGCGCAGGCCCGGCCCTGGCTGGAGCGCGTCCAGGACGAGCTGCGGGACATCGAGCACGGCAGGCACCGGCACGGCGACCCCGCGCAGGCCGGTCCCGGCAACGGCGCCCGCGGCGGGCCGGAGCGCGGCGGGCTCGGGCACGGCGCCGGCGAGGCCGGCGGCCGGGGCGCGGGCCCCCACCCGCTGGACGTCCTCACCGACATCGAGCGCGAGGTGGCCGTCCTGGTCGCCGAGGGCGCGACCAACCGGGAGATCGCGTCCCGGCTCTTCCTCAGTGTGAAGACCGTCGAGGCGGCCCTCACCCGGACGTTCCGCAAGCTGGGCGTCCGCTCCCGGGTGGACGTCGCGCGGGTCGCGGTGTCGGGCCGCTGACCTGCGCTTTCGCTGAGCTCATGGGGTTCGCCGGAAGGGCGTGCCCGCAGGCATAGGGATATCCCTACGCCTTCGCCGTGAGGCTTCTGCAAACGCTCACGTGTCCACAGACTCGCGCTTGTCCGTGATGCCCGACTTGAACCGAATCACACAGTGTCGGAAGCGCACAGAAGGGAGCGGATGCCGCGGCCTCCGGACGCGTCCCCCCCCGTCACCACGGGATTACCCGCTTCAGTGGTGAAAGGACAACCACCCCCATGTCCCAACGGACAATCGCGATCGCCTCATCGGCGGCCGCGCTGATCGCCCTCACCGGCGTCGCGGTCGCACCGCAGGCCGCGGCGACCCCGCGGCCGACCCCCAAGGCCAAGACCCAGCCCGCCGGCCCGGACGCCTTCTCCAAGGCCGACTTCACGCTGAACCCCGCACCGTCCACGCGCGACAAGGCCGTCAAGAACGCGCGGAAGGCCCTCGACGCCCACGGCGCGCGCGCCCACCGCGCGAGCGGCCAGGCGTTCAAGGTCCGCACCGTCGCCGTCAGCCGCGACGGCGCCGCCGACGTCCGCTTCGACCGGACCTACAAGGGGCTCCCCGTCTACGGCGGCGACCTCATCGTCCACCTCAAGCCCAACGGCTCCTACCGGACGCTGGAGACCGCGTCCGCCACCTCCGGTGCCATCGGCACCACGCCCGCCATCAGCTCCCAGAACGCCGCCGCGCTCGCCCGGCAGCAGCTCAAGGGCACCGTCTCGGCGGTCTCGGCGCCCAAGCTGGCGATCAAGATGGACGGCCGGTCGGCCACGCTGGTCTGGGAGACCGTCGTGTCCGGCGTCAAGGCCGACCAGACGCCGAGCCGGCTGCACGTCATGGTCGACGCCCGCAAGGGCCGCGTCGTCCAGAGCAGCGACCAGATCGACACCATCGCTCCCGCCGGCGTCCGCGCCGCCGCCCCCGCCGCCCCCGCGGCCCCGCGGACGGCGCTGACCACCGGCTCCGGCCACGGCATCTACGTCGGGACGGTCAACATCGACCTGACGCAGTCCGGCAGCACGTGGACGATGAAGGACCCGTCCCACGGCAACGGCTACACCACCAACCTCAACCACGCCACGTCCGGCACCGGCACCACCTTCAGCAACACCACCGGCACGTTCGGCAACGGCTCCAACAGCGACCCCGCCTCCGCCGGCGTCGACGCCCACTACGGCGCCGCGATGACCTACGACTACTACAAGAACGTCCAGGGCCGCAGCGGCATCTTCGGCGACGGCCGCGGCGTCCCGTCCCGCACCCACTACGGCAACGCCTACGTCAACGCGTTCTGGGACGGCACCCAGATGACCTACGGCGACGGCCAGAGCAACGCCCGGCCGCTCGTCGAGCTCGACGTCGCCGGCCATGAGATGAGCCACGGCGTCAGCGGCGCCCTCACCGGCTGGGAGGAGAACGGCGAGACCGGTGGGATGAACGAGGGCACCAGCGACATCTTCGGGACGATGGTGGAGTTCTACGCCAACAACCCGGTCGACACGCCCGACTACACCATGGGCGAGCTGATCAACATCAACGGCGACAACCAGCCGCTGCGCTGGATGTACAACCCGTCGCTCGACGGCAACTCGCCCAACTGCTACAGCAGCAACAACGGCAGCCTGGACCCGCACTACTCGCTCGGCCCGCTCACCCACTGGTTCTTCCTCGCCGCCGTCGGCAGCGGGGACCACGGCTACGGCAACAGCCCGACCTGCAACAGCTCCACGGTCACGGGCATCGGCAACGACAAGGCCGCCAAGATCTGGTACAAGGCCCTGGCGTCCTACGCCAACAGCAACGAGAACTACGCGCAGGCCCGCACCGACTCGCTGAAGGCCGCGGCCGACCTGTACGGCACCCACTGCACCGAGTACAACACCGTCAACGCCGCGTGGGCGGCGGTCAGCGTCACCGGCAGCGACCCCGTCCCGGGCACCTGCCCCGGGCAGGGCGGCGGCCCCACGGTCACCAGCCCCGGCGACCAGACCAGCACCGTCGGCCAGGCCGTGAGCGTGCAGATCAAGGCCAGTGACCCCAACGGGCAGGCACTGACCTACAGCGCGACCGGGCTCCCGGCCGGGCTGACGATCAACGCGAGCACCGGCGTGATCTCCGGCACCCCGACCACCGCGGGCACCAGCACCGTCACGGTCACCGCCAAGAACACCTCCGGCCAGACCGGCACGGCCACCTTCACCTGGACGGTCAACCCGGTCGGCGGCGGCACCTGCTCCTCGCCCGGCAACAAGGTGTCCAACGGCGGGTTCGAGAGCGGCACCTCGCCGTGGACGACCACGTCCGGGGTCGTCTCGGCCAACGGCAGCGGTGAGACCGCCCACTCCGGCACCCACTTCGCCTGGCTCGACGGCTACGGGCAGTCCCACACGGACTCGGCCACGCAGTCGGTGACGATCCCGGCGAACTGCAAGGCCACCCTCACCTACTACCTGCACGTCGACACCGACGAGTCGCCCGGCACGGCCTACGACAAGCTCACCGTCAAGGCCAACGGCACGACCGTCGCGTCCTACTCCAACCTCGACGCCAACTCGGGCTACGCGCAGAAGAGCATCGACCTGTCCGCCTACGCGGGCCAGACCGTCACGCTCTCCTTCTCCGGCACGGAGGACGCCTACCTCCAGACGAGCTTCGTCCTTGACGACGTGGCCCTGAACGCCGGCTGACGCCCCCTCCCTCACCCCGCTCTGTCGCCGGCCCCCACCGCTGGGGGGCCGGCGACAGTCATGAGCAAGGAGATTCCATGAACAGCA